>CAZAHX010000121.1:0-6393 GCA_964485005.1 uncultured Acidimicrobiaceae bacterium
AGATGATCCGGGTAATGATCGCCGACGATCATCAGCTCTTCGCCGAAGGACTGAGTGAGGCGCTGGGGAGCCTCCCCGATGCACGGGTCGTCGGAGTGGTTAATTCGGGCCCGGCCCTCGAGGAGGCACTGAGCACCCAGCCTGCCGAAGTCGCCGTGGTCGACATCGAGATGCCTGGAGGGGACGGCATCGCCACCATCTCCGAGCTCGGCATGAAGACCCGCGCCATCGTGGTATCCATGCACGCCGGCGACGAACAGAGGGCCCGCGCAGCCGAAGCCGGTGCCAAGGGGTTTTTCTCCAAGGCCGTGCCCCTCACCACTCTCGCCGCCGCGATCAGGGCGGTAGCCGACGGCAACGACCTGATGAAGCTCGATGACGAGGAGCGTGACGGACTTCTCGAGACCTACCGGGAGGCTCAGCTCGACCCTGGTGCGGCCTCATTGACCCAACGAGAGCGGGAGATCCTCCAGTTGCTTGCGGTCGGGGTCACCGCCACCGACGAGCTGGCCGATCGCCTCTACATTTCGCAGAAGACTGTGAAGAACCATCTCGCCTCGGTGTTCCAGAAGCTCGCCGTGAGCGACCGCGCCCAGGCCGCCATCGAGGCGATCAGACTGGGCATAGCCAAGCCCAGCTAGTGCTCTGTAATGAGCCTGCGGACCCATGACCTCCAAGGCGCTAGGCCCGTAGCCTGAAGGCAGGACAAAGGGAGAGTCGTGCGTCTTTTCAATTACATTCTCGACGACGAGCGGGGAGCCTCCATGGTGGAGTACGCCCTGCTCGTCCTGTTCATCGCCATTGCTGCACTCCTCGCCGTCACCGCCGGGGGCAACGAACTCTCGGAGACCTACTCCGAGATCTCATCCTCCCTCAGCGACGCCGGCCCCTGACCGGCAACCGATAGGGCTGCAGACCCATTGCCGCAAGTGCCCCCCGGGTTAACTTGACACTGCAAGCCCAGACCTAGAACAAGGAGGGGTTTCATGCTTGCTCTGTGGACCAAGGTAACGACCTGGTTGAAGGATGAGAAGGGTGCCTCCATGGTGGAGTATGCCCTCCTCGTGGTCCTGATCGCCATCGTGGCCCTCGTCGCCGTGCAGATCGCCGGTACCGAGGTGTCCGAGACCTTCAGTGAGATCAGTTCAGGCCTCGACCAGTAGTCGAAATACCAACTAGCTGAAGCAAGGGCTCGCCAATGCGGGCCCTTCTTCTTTGCGTACCAGAAGTCTGACTCAGCGCAGAACCACGAAGCTCTCGTCGTCGTAGACCCGCCGCCATCCAGCGGCGAGCAGAATCTCGACGAGCTGCCCGTCGGCTGGGAGCAGGACCTGGTCGATGCCTTCCCGCTCGAACAGCGGCCGCCAGTCCGCTTCCCCCGATCTGACTGCCACGAACTCGGCCATGAGGTCGGCGTATAACTCGGCGCGGTCATCGAGGAACACTCTCATCTCCGGCCACTTCTCGTAGATGAGGTATCCGCCGGCGCGATCGTCGTGGAAGGTGTTCACCGGCTCGAGCCGGCTCGCCGCCTCTACCGGGAAACGCTCCTCGTCGAGCCGGCCATCCCCCGCCACCAGAAACGGGATGACCAGCACGACGATGAGGAACGCTCCTGCCGCCCGCAGGGAGAAGCGTCGCGGGACCTCGACCCACAGACCCTGCAGCGCCAAGGCGATCATGGGTATCAGCCCGAGCCATGCCGGGGGCACCGCCCGGGTCGAGCTGAAGCCGAGGAGTAGGAAGGGCCCTATCAGCAGCAGATGTCTGGGCTCGATCCTGCGTCTCGCACCACCGACCACCAGCAGCCCGGCGCCGATGAGGAAGGGGGTGAAGACCGCGGAGAGCGGTTCCGGTCTGCGCCACTCGACGAGGAGGGCCAGGCTCTCCCCGGCCCGGGCAAACTCGATGAGGATCTCGAAGACCCCGAGGCCATGCGCGGTGAGCAGTGTGACCACTCCAGAGCCTAGGAAGACGGGGAACCGGCGCCACTCCCGTTCCGAGACCAACGCCAGGAATACCCATCCCAGCCCGATCACAAAGCTGCCATGGACCGAAGCCCACACCCAGAAGAGGAAAGGCAGCGCAAAGCGGGTCTTGGGGTTCTCCCACGCCAGTATCACCAATGGGAACAGCGCAAAGGAGAAGATGACCGGGCGGGGCACGAGAAAGCTGATCAATAACACCGTGCTCAGGAACAGGATCAGCGAGGTCACCACCACGCTGCCCGAGCTCTTGTGGGCGATGAGGCCGATGCCGACCAAGGCGATCGTCGAGGTGACCAGCATCATCGGGGGTACGAATCCCAGCCCGGACAGCTCTTCACCCCAGGCGTAGAGCAGCTCGGCCAGCCAGCTCTGCGTGCGCCAGGGCTCACCGACGGCGGTGAAGGAGAAGGGATCGGTGGTGAGGACGCTTCCCGCCGCCTCCTGGGTGGTTCCCGCCCGGATGTGCCACAGGAACGAGTTGTCCCGGATCGGGGCCCAGGCGTCTATCACCACGGCGACCCACGGGATCCCCAGGATGAGATGGGCTAGGGAGACCCGACGGGATGCCGGCTCCGCGGCTCCCGCCATCAGTCGACGAAGGCTTCGCCGATTTGGATGGCGGCAGGTCCGAGGAGGACGATGAACAGCGAGGGGAAGATGCAGAACACCAAGGGGAAGACCAGCTTCACTGGTGCCGCGAATGCCTTCTCCTGGGCTCGCTGGCGCCTCTTTATCCGCATCTCGTCAGCCTGGACCCTGAGCACCCGGGCGATGGTGACACCGAATGCCTCGGCCTGGATCATCGCCAGGATGAAGGACCGAAGCTCTTCGAGGTCGGTTCGCTCCATGAGGTGGCGCATGGCGTCTCGTCTGCTCACCCCGACCCGGGTCTCCTGGAGCATCCGGAAGAACTCCTCGGACAGCGGTCCGGGGACCGTGGCCACGACCCGGGAGAGGGCGGAGTCGAACCCGAGTCCGGCTTCGACCGAGATGACCAGCAGGTCGAGGACGTCGGGAAGCGCTTTCCTCATAGAGTCGGCCCGTTCGTCGATCTTCCGCTTCAGCCAGGCGTCCGGGCCAAAGAACCCGAGGGCGATGGGCAGCACGAACAACGCCGTCCGCTGGATGGTGTCCCCTCCGTAGTCGGTGAGGAAGAAACCGCCGACCAGGCCGACGATGGTGGCCAACAGCTTGATCACCACGAAGGAGGGTGCATCGAGGTTCCCGGGGTTGCCGGCGAGGACCAGCTGGTGTTGCTTCTTCTCCAGATAACCCACCGGCGTGAACCGGCGCAGGAGTCCCGAGACCCGGAGGACCGCCGGGCCGATGGTGCGTTGGGCGAGGGGCTTGCTCAGCTCCTTGTCACGCGCGGTCCCCGGGGCCGTCGTCCTCCCGTAGAGGGCGAGACGCTCGGCGACCTCCTCACGGGCGCGGGTGACGCCCAGACCGGCCCAGACAGCCCCGAACAAGATCAGGGCGAAAACCGATCCGACTGCCAGCAGACGAATGTCCATTGTTTCCAGGATGCTCATATCTCTATATCCACGATCTTCTTGAGCCAGAACACTCCTCCCGCCATGAGCAGGAGGCCCACGCCGATTGCAATCCGCCCGAACGCCGACTCCACGAGCGGGAGCAAATAGTCCCTATTGGAGAACCAGAGGAACACGAAGAGGGAGAAGGGGAGCGAGCCGAGGACGATCGCCGAGATGCGTCCCTCGGCGGTCAGGGCCTTGATCTCACCCTTGAGCCGGTTACGGGCCCGCATGGTGTCGGCGACGGTTTGCAGGACCTCGGCCAGGTTTCCCCCCACTTCCCGCTGGATCTCGATCGCCATCACCGCCCACTCGAAGTCCTTCGACTGGGTGCGGTCGACGATGCTGTTCAGCGCATCGGGCACTGAGACGCCGAGTCGGGCCTCGGCGATGGCCCGGCCGAACTCCCGGGCTGTCGGGTTCTGCGCTTCGGAGGCAACCGCCTCGGTCGCCTGGAGGAGCGAGTACCCGGCGCGCAGCGACGTGGAGAGCAGGGTCAGCGTGTCGGGCAGCTGTCTCTCGAACTTCTTCTTCTCCCTGGCGCCGGCGAATCGGATGAGGAACAGCTCGAGGACGAGAAGGAGCGCGAAGGCAACCAGCCCGCTGATGGCCCCGTTGAAGATGGCGACGAACACCCCGATCACCGCTGCGAAGCCGAACATGGCCATGATCGCCTCTCCCGGCGACATCGGGATGTTGGCCTGCTCCAGGGCAGCGTTGACGCCGGAGAGCATGCCGCGCCGTCTCACCTCGTCCTCAGCGGCCTGTCCGAGCCGGTTGAGCAGCGGGATCCTCTGCAGGAAGGGCTTCTTCTCCCCGAGACCCACACCCCCCCTGCGACCGTAGGCCTGGAGACGCTTGGCGAAGCGTCCCGGGTCTTCCTCGTCCTCCCGGCCGAACAGGATCACGAAGAAGAGGAAGAGTGTGAGCCCGAGGCCGGCGGCCCCCATCAGCCCAAGGGTGCCCAGATCGAGGGGGGCGGCCCTCTCTATGACCAGGGTGGTCAGGGGGACCAGGCTCGTGCTCGTGGAAGCGACTTGTCCTGCGGTGGTCGTTGTGGCGTAACCGCTCACCTGGAAGGTGGTGGCTGAGGCGAGCTCGCCATAGCTGACGCCGAACTCGACCGGGCCGGGAGTGAACACGGGCGAGATGAATCGGGCGATCAGCGTGTTGCTGATCTCCCTGCTGATCTGCCCATACAGGGCCGAAAGCTGACCGGGGTCGGGGGTAGAGAGGAACAGGCCGTTTCCCGCCGCAGCAACCTGCTCCACCGGTCCGGGGTTGAAGTCGGGCGACTCCAGGGCCACGCCGAACACGCGGGCGCCCGAGTCGCCCACCGCAGCCACGGCATCCTCGATGGTGGCCACCGACGCTGTGTCCTCACCATCGGTGAGCACGATGATGTTGGGCAGCAGCTCACGAGCCGAGGCGGCGCCGAACATCTCCGAGCCTTTGATGACGGCGTCGTTGAACGCTGTCTCCCCGGCGGCCTCGATGCCGTTGATCGCATTCGCGAGCACCTCGAGGTTGCCGGTCAGACCCGAGACCACGGTCACCTGATCGGAGAAGGTGACGAGGGCTATCTCGTCGTCGGGACCGGCCTGGGAGATGAAGTCCAATGCCGCCGTCTTCGCCGCCTCGATCGGGCCGCCGGCCATCGAGCCCGAGGCATCGATGACCAGGACGGTCCCCACGGGCACCGCAGAGTCGGCGAGCCGCACCACCTCCAGCTCGTTCACCGGCTGGCCGTTGGCGGTGATCTGGATCAGGGTCGGATCCGGGTCCGTCTGGAGGTTGCGCAGCTCGATCACCACCACGGTCTCGCCCCCGTCGGCATAGCGGGCCCCGTTGAAGTCGACGATCTCGACCTCCTGCGCCGACTGCGCCACGGCCGGAGCCGCCCCCAGGGCGAGCAGCAGAGCGGCGGCTAGCGCCTTTCTCAATGACGGCCTCGCGCAAACGGCTCGGGGTCGAAGAGGTCGGCAGGAAGCCGGATCCCCTGATTAGAGAGCTCCTCGGAGAAGGTGGGGCGGATACCGGTTCCCTTGAGGCGGCCCATGTACTTACCGTCGTCGTCGACACCCATGCCGTAGTCGAACAGGAAGAGGTCCTGAAGCGTGATGACCTCACCTTCCATCCCCTCCACCTCGGTGACATGGGTCACACGCCGGGTCCCGTCCTTGAGCCGGGAGACGTGGACGATCAAGTCGACCGCGGAGGCGATCTGCTCTCGGATGGCTCGGACCGGGAGGTCGTAGCCCGCCATGAGCACCATGGTCTCGATTCGGGACAAAGTGTCCCTGGGGCTGTTGGAGTGGACCGTGGTCAGCGACCCGTCGTGGCCGGTGTTCATGGCCTGAAGCATGTCGAGGGCGGCGGCGTCACGAACCTCACCGACGACGATGCGATCGGGCCGCATACGCAGGGTGTTCTTCACCAGATCCCGAATGGCGACGGCTCCCTGACCCTCGATGTTGGCGGGGCGGGACTCCAGGGTGAGCACGTGCTCCTGGTGGAGCTGGAGCTCGGCGGCGTCCTCGACGGTGATGATCCGCTCGTCACCCGGGATGTAGGACGACATCACATTCAAGGTCGTGGTCTTGCCCGAGCCCGTGCCCCCCGAGATGAGGATATTGAGACGGCCGCGGACACACGCCCGGAGAAAGTCGGCGACCCGCTGGGTGAGGGTGCCGAAGTTGATCAGATCGGCCTCCTGGTACGGATCAACGGCGAACTTCCGGATGGTGAGGAAGGGCCCGCCGATGGCCAGGGGGGCGATGATGGCGTTGACACGGGAGCCGTCGGGGAGACGGGCATCGACCATCGGGGTGGCCTCGTCGACACGACGGCCGATCTGGCCGACGATCTTG
>CAZAHX010000122.1:0-6344 GCA_964485005.1 uncultured Acidimicrobiaceae bacterium
CTTCGGTCTCAAGCTGCGCAAGTTCAGCAAGGATGAGATCGACCGGCGGGTCCAAGAGGCCGCCACCACCCTCGAGATCACGGACTTCCTCGATCGCCGGCCCCGTGCTCTCTCCGGCGGGCAGCGCCAGCGGGTCGCCATGGGACGGGCGATCGTCCGCGAGCCCGTCGCTTTCCTCATGGACGAGCCTCTATCGAATCTCGACGCCAAGCTGCGGGTGCAGATGAGGGCGGAGCTGGAACGTCTCCACAAACGTCTCGAGACCACCACCGTCTACGTGACCCACGACCAGGTGGAGGCGATGACACTCGGCGACCGGGTCGCCGTGCTACGCGCCGTCTCACCGAATAAGCCTTACAACCTGCAGCAGGTGGGCCCACCCTCCGAGCTGTTCCGCCGCCCCAACAACCTATTCGTGGCTGGCTTCATCGGCAGCCCGCCGATGAATCTCACCTACGGCCATCTCGAGGCTGAGGGTGATCGGGTCTTCGCGGTCCTTCCCCACGCGAAGATCCTCGTCGGGGAGGGGACTCTCGACGACCATCCCGGGTTGGAGAACCATACGGGCGAAGAGCTGGTGGTCGGGATCCGTCCCAGCGACCTGGAGGCCGCCGCGGTGGCCGGGCCGGACCCGGATCGGGCGATGACGGCCGAGGTCGACGTGACCGAGATGCTGGGGGCCGACACCTATATCCACTTCACGGTGGACGAGCGGCCGGTCATCACTCCTGATATCGAGGAGTTGCTCGCCGACACCGGTCAGGGGCCCGAGTCCCTGGGCAGCGACACCAACTTCATCGCTCGGGTCAGCCCGGACTTGAACGTGACGACCGGTGACACCGTGGAGCTGGTGGTAGACAACAACAAGCTCCACATCTTCGATCCCAAGTCGGGGGGGCGCATCGGGGCCAAGGACAAGGTCCACGCCGGAGTTTGAATCCGGCCCCAACCGGTTGATCTTGGGGGTGGCCACCTCGGCCTATCAGATCGAGGGTGCCCGCTCCGCCCAGGGCAAGGGCGATTCGATCTGGGACCGCTTCTACGACCAGGGCCGGATCCCGGTCACCCATGAGCAGGCCTGCGACCATTATCATCGCTGGGAGGAGGACCTCGACCTGATCGCCGGGCTCGGTGTCGATGCCTACCGCTTCTCCGTTTCCTGGCCCCGTGTCATCCCCGATGGGGACGGGGCGGTGAACCACGCCGGGCTCCGCTTCTACGAGCGGCTGGTCGACGGGATGCTGGAACGGGGAATCGACCCGTGGCTCACCCTCTACCACTGGGACCTGCCTCTTGCCCTCCAGGAGCGGGGGGGATGGGCCAACCGGGAGACCTGCTCCGCGTTCGCCCGGTACGCGAATGTGGTCGCTGAAGCCCTCGGCGGCCGGGTACGGCATTGGATTACGCACAACGAGCCCTGGGTGGCCGCCCATCTCGGTCATCTCTACGGAGTGCATGCCCCCGGTCATCGCGACTGGCGGGAGGCGTTGGCTGCCGGGCATCACATCCTCCTCTCCCATGGGATGGCTGTCACCGCCCTCCGGGAGCTCCTCGGCGGCGCGGACATCGGTATCGCCCTCGATTGCCGTCCTGCCGCGCCCCGCACCGATTCTGGGGACGATCTCGCCGCCACCCGACATTTCGACGGCTTCAGGAACCGCTGGTTCTTCGATCCGATATTCAACCTCGGGTACCCAGAAGACCTGATGGACGTGTTCTCCCGTCAGGGGAGGGTCGAGCAAGGTCTCATCCGACCCGGTGACATGGAGGTCATCGGAGCCCCTCTCGATTTCCTCGGGGTCAACTACTACACGACGGTGAGCGTCGCCGCCGGCGAGGAGGAGACCGACGACCCGGAGCAGCCCCCGGGGCCACACCAGCCCGAGGGCTTCACCGAGATGGGTTGGGCCATCGACCCCGACGGGCTGGAACGGTACCTGCGCCACCTCGATGAGCGCTATCACCCCCGGTCGATTGTCGTCACGGAGAACGGCGCCAGCTTCTCCGATGGACCCGATGCCCACGGCGAGGTAAATGACAGACGCAGGGTGAAGTATCTGAAGGGGCATTTCGAGGCGGTGCTCCGTGCTAGGGCGGCAGGAGCGCCGGTCCGTGGTTACTTCGTGTGGAGCCTGCTCGACAATCTGGAGTGGACGCTGGGCTTCGATCAGCGATTCGGTCTGGTCTGGGTGGATCACAACACTCAGCGGCGGATACCGAAGCGGAGTTACCACTGGTACCGGAACCAGATCGAGGAACTTCGCTGACCCGTTCAATAATCGGGCGCGATCTGCCGACAACATCCCCGATGATCAAATGGAGCGAGGTGACCTCCGCGCGCCTCGGAATAGGGCTCGAGAAAGCGATGCATCCCAGATTGGCATCCCTGCTCTCGGAACTCACCTATGACGCGGACGGAAACGTGGACCGTGAGTCGTGGTCACACCTCGTCGGGATCCTCGACCAGGAGTTCACTCGATGGGATCGTCTCGACGAGGATCTGTCCGAGAACCTGAGGGGCCGGTCCAGCTTCGAGAACCTTTTCCGGATGTCCCCCATCCCACTCATCGAGCAGGACTACACCGCACTCGAGGAGTTCATGGCAGAGCTTCGCGAGGACGGTGTCTCCAGCTTCGCCGACTACCTCGGCGGCCGGGTCGAGGCGATACGGGCGGTGGTCCCCCTCATACGAATCGTCGCCGCCAACCCGGCCGCGGTGCGGGCCGTTGGTCTCCCCCTGGACGAGCTGATCGGGCCGGTGAAGCCCGAGATCGTCAACGAAGGCTCCCAGGAGAGCTGGCTGACCCAGATGGAGGCGGTGTGGAACCGCGAGCCCGGGGCCCAGGCAGTGTTCACCGCGGCTACCGCCTCCGGCGACATGTATGACGCCGAGTCGGTGCTCGCCGCCCCTCTCATCGAAGGGCGGCCCGACTTCTCGAGAGCCCTGTTCACGGTGATCGATGTCACCCCGCACCGCGAGGAGCGGCGGCGAATGCAGGAGATGATGGAAGCCAAGAACCGCTTCCTGGCGTCGGTGAGTCACGAGATCCGCACCCCGCTCACCGCCATCCTCGGCTTTGGCCGTCTGCTCGATGAGGACGTGAGCCTCACCGACGACGACCGCAGGCTGATGATCTCCTCGATCGTGCAGCACTCCCAGGAGGTCACCGATCTGGTGGAAGACCTCTTGGTGGCGGCGAGGGCGGAGAGCGGACAGATCGCCGTCCTCCACACCAGGGTCGACCTCCTCGATCAGATCGAAGAGACCCTCCGCGCCGGAGGGTCGTTCACCATGGATGTCACGGTCGAGAGCAGCGTCGAGCGGCCGGTGGGAATCGGGGACCCGGCCCGGGTGCGCCAGATCCTGCGCAACCTGCTGACCAATGCCGAACGCTACGGGGGGCCGAACGTGAGCATCGACGTCACCCAGGTCGACGGTTGGGTGTGTGTCACCGTTGCCGACGACGGAGCCGGGCTGCCCGGCAGGGAGTGGGAGCGCATCTTCGAGCCCTATCAGCGAGCCCACCTCAACCCCGGTCAGCCCGAGTCGGTTGGTATCGGGCTCACCATCTCACGGCAGCTCGCCGAGCTGATGGGGGGCAGCCTGCGCTACTCCAGGGAGCACGGTCGAAGCGTGTTCCGCCTCTGCCTCCCTCAGCCCGTGAACGCGGGTTGAGAGCTCCTAGACCTGGGTAAGGGGAGGTCGACCCAATCGAGGAGCCCCCATGCCAGAGCGAGTAAGAGAAGTGATGACCCCAGACCCGGTGACCGTGGCCACCACCGCCAGTCTGCAGCACGCCGCCGAGCTGATGCGTGACCGGGGCATTGGAGACGTCCTCGTGGTCGACGAGGGCGGGTCGCTGTTCGGGATCCTCACCGACCGCGACATCGTCGTGGGAGGGATCGCCGAAGGCGCCGACCCCGCCACGACCAGCGTGGACCAGGTGTGCAGCCACGACCCGGTGACTTTGGCGCCCGACGATGCGGTGGTCGAGGCCGCCCGGCTCATGAGCGACCGTGCCATCCGCCGACTCCCGGTGGTCGACAACGGCAGCCTGGTCGGCATCGTCTCCCTCGGCGACCTGGCGCAGGATCGGGACCCCGGCTCGGTCCTTGGTGAGATAAGCGAGGCGCCACCCAACAACTGAGCATTACCCGACGGCTGGGAGGGTTTGGCACACGGACCGGACGGGTATCTAGTCATCAGGCGCGAAAGGATTGAATATGACCAGTTATGCCAGAGACATCGGAGAAAAGGCCAAGGGCGTGAAGAGCGAAGTCCTCGAACCGGTGGCCAAGGGGGCAGCCATCGGGTCCGAGAAGCTGGCCGAAGGCTCCGAGACATTTGCCGAGGGAGCTCGACGGCTCGCCGACAAGACTCGGCATTGGGCTGACGATGTGAGCGGAGCCCGTCGCCGGCGCAAGCTGATCTGGCTCGCACTCGGCCTCACGGTCGTGGGTGCGGTGATCTTCCTACTGATCAGGTCCAACGAGAGCTGACCCCCCGCATTCGTTCATGACACCAAAAGAGGCGGCCGCCTCTCTGCTTCGGTCGGGTTTCTCCTAGCCCTCGACCGTGATGGTGGCTCTCATCTGAGCCGGATGGATACTGCAGAAGTATTCGAAGGTTCCCGGCTCGTCGAAGGTGAAGCTGAAAGTCCCGCCCCCGGCCAGCACTCCCGAGTCCCAAACGGCGTCATCCGAGGTCGTCGTGTGGGAAATGCCGTCCTGATTGGTCCAGGTCACGGCGGTCCCGACGGAAACGGTCAACTCGTCGGGCTGGAAGGAGATGTTCTCCAGGACCACTTCCCCTCCGGTGGTGGCTGCGGCATCAGTGGTCGGTGGCTCTCCAGGCACCGTCGTATCGTCGGCAGCGGGCCCACAGGCGGTCACCACCAGCGCGAACACGGCGGTCAGTATCAGGGAGACGGGGAGCGTCTGTGTCATCTCAAACTCTCTTGGTCGGCACGTCTCGAAGACCTGTATGCCTGTGCCAGCACCGCCAAAGTGAGCGCTCCCATCATCAGGCCGAGGTCCCGTAGGGCGATGTCGTACCACAATGGAGGGTCGTAGCTGAGGAGGTTGACGATGATCCCAGCCAACCATGCGGTGACCAGATAGCCGCCGAACCACGGGGCGAAGGCGACGACGATCCCGGCGACGATCTCGACCACGCCCGCCCCGTACATGAACTGCTGCGCGGTGCCCGGGATGATGTCGTCCAACCAGGGTGCGAGATACTGGGGCCAGTCCACCATCCAATTGAAGAACTTGTCGATCCCGAAGAGGATGGGAGCGACGGTGAATCCGACCCGAAGCAGCCAAAAGCCCCGTGTCCCTGCTGAGCCCATGGTCTCGCGCGATTGAACTGCGTGCGTCATCTGATTCCCTAACTCGCGTGGGTCGTGTCCTATGCCCGAATAACGGGTGGCTGAAACAGTCGACTGACCATCGCAAGTAAACGCGTTCGTCGAGTAGAAGCGTTCCTAAGGCTCAGCGAGCCACATGTGACCCGTGGGGCATCGAAAATGATGGCGGTGCTGACACGTTGTGCTCTTGCCTAACGCCTGACTTCGTCGAGTCGATCGTCCGAAGCGGCATCCCCGGTGGTCTCAGCTCGCCGGCCTCGGATCGCCAGCCAGGCGACAACCCCGAGGCCGGTCACGGCAACAACCGCTGCCAACGGGTTGGAGGAGACGACTCCCGCGACCGCGGCGGAGATGGTCTCGCTGAGGCGTACGAGGGGGTTTGCGGCCAGTCCGACGGCTCCGGCTGAGAGGACGGTTGCCCAGTACCAGATGATGAAAGCTCCCGCGAGGATGAGGATCCAGCCGGAGATCGTGGGGAGATGCGGGGCAAGTGAGCGCATCGCACGCAACACGCGATCCCGGCCCAGAGCGAGAGCGATGGTGAGCGCCACCACAACGAGGCTCATCCCGGCCCCGTATGCGAGGAACACTGACAAGGACTCGAGGAATGATCGGCCGGCCACTGCACCGGCCACGAGGCTGAGAAATATCGGCAGTGTGCAGGACAGCGACGCAACGCCGTAGGAAGCCCCAAAGCCGACCAGGCCCAAGGGCGACCCACTGCTGGGAGCCCTCTTCACGCCAGGCAGGCGGGCGAAAATGTGCACGCCTCGAAGCTCGGCGATGCCGACGGCAACCAGACCGATACCGACCGCCGCGGCCAGCCAAGGTATCCACGAGACGACAAACCGCACGCCCGTGGCGACGAGGACACCCGCGATCAAGAACACCGCGACAAATCCGGCAGAGACCAAGAGGCCCACGATCAAGGGAGGCCGTCGGCCACCTACCCGGTCTCCGATGAACATTCCGAGA
>CAZAHX010000123.1:0-6301 GCA_964485005.1 uncultured Acidimicrobiaceae bacterium
TCGTAGTGGACGATGGCCTCCAAGGGTTTGCGAGCGGGTCTCTCAATGGGCTCGAATGGCCGGTCCGCCGGATAGCCGAGACCGATCAGCCAGGCGGACGCTTCTCAATGCACCAGAGCCGGTATACCGGCCCCACAGCATCAGGAAGGGGTTTGGTTCCGCAGTTCCCGTTTGAGGACCTTGCCCGCGGCGTTTCGGGGGAGTTCGGTGCTCACCCTGACCCGCCTGGGGATCTTGTAGCGGGCGAGCTTGCCGTCGCAGAACTCGATCACATCGTCGGGATCGAAGGAATCGGGGTCACGCGGCACCACTACGGCCACCCCGACTTCGCCCCACTTCTCGTCGGGAACGCCGATGACCGCCACATCCATCACGTTCTCATGTCGAAAGAGGACCTGTTCGACCTCTGCCGGATAGACGTTCTCGCCGCCTGATATGTACATGTCCTTCCAGCGGTCGACGATGTAGACATAACCGTCCTCGTCCATGCGGGCCGCGTCTCCGGTGTGTAGCCACCCATCCGTGAACGACTCCTCGTTGGCCTCGGGGCGTTCCCAATAACCAGGCGTCACGTTCGGCCCTTTGGCCCATAACTCCCCGATCTCTCCCGGCTCGACCTCCCGGCCCTCCTCGTCGACGATCTTGATCGACGTGTGCAGGGCGGGCTTGCCCACGGAGCCGGCCTTGCTGAGAGCGTGTTCCAGGTCGGTGAGAAAGAGGGTCGGGCTCGTCTCTGTGAGCCCCATGCCCTGTCTGATGACGACGTCACGATCCGCGTAGCGCTCCAGCAGGGCCACCGGCATCGCCGAGCCCCCGCACGCCCACGACTCGACACGACTCAGGTCTGCCGTCTCCCAATCGGGACCCTCGGCGAGAAACTGATAAACGGCCGGCACTCCGAAGAAGTGGGTGATTCTTCCCGATGACAGCCATTCGAGGATCTTCTTCGCGTCGAACTCCCGCAGATTCACACTCGTGCCCCCGATATGGAGCAGCGGCGTCGTGTACAGGTTGAGGCCGCCGGTGTGGAAGGTCGGCAACACGTTGAGGCCGATCGACCCCGGTGTCAGGCCGACCAGATTGCCGATGTTGACCGCGTTCCAGAAGAACATCCCATGGGTCTCGATCGCACCCTTGGGATGACCGGTCGTCCCCGACGTGTAGAGGATGGCCCATGGGTCGTCATGGACGGCCGTCACCAACGGTGCCCCCGTGGGGTCGGAAGCGGCTTTGGCGGCCTCGTAGTCGTCACCCAGAGCGAGCTTGACCGGAGCAGCGAGTTCGCCGGCCGCGTCGGCGGACTCCGTCTCGTAGATCAGCACCCGCGGCCGACAGTCGTCCACGATGAACTGCAGTTCGGGAACCGCAAGCCTCCAATTGAGTGGGACCAGGACGGCGCCCAGCTTGGCGCAGGCGAACAACGCCTCGAAGATGTCTGTGGTGTTCTGGGAGAGGAAAGCGACCCGCTCGCCCTCACCCACACCGCTCTCCGAGAGCCAGACCGCCAGCCGACGAACGCGATCTTCCAGATCCGCGTAGGTGATCTCGAGGTCGCGCCACTCGTCGACCAGGGCGAGCTTGTCCGGGCTCAGGTCGGCGTGAAATGCCGTCCAGTCGTATGAGGGAACCGTGCTGTTCATGGGGCCTCCTCGAGAAGAAAGCGCTTGATCTCCTCGCCGGTCTCCTCGACCGCGTCACCGAACAGAAACGAATAGTGGTTGCCGTCGATTTCGACAAGTCGCCCGTCTTTCATGATTCCGACCGCAACCCGAGCCTGTTCGGCGTCGAGCAGGGGAGGCGATCCTTCCGGCCCGAAGCGCTGAGTGGCCCGAACCAGGAGGATGGGCACCTCGATGCCCTTCACGTAATCCCTCCAGGGGATTCCGATCGTGCCCTCTGCAGCCTGACGGATGTGGTCGGGGTGTGATCTCGACTGCACCGACCCGTCGGTGTTCGTCCTCACATCCGCCCGGTAGTAGTTCTCTATGCGAGGGTCCCACCAACCTTCGAAGAAGGGCTGTCTCCTCACTGCGGCTATGTAGTCGTCCCAAGACGGCACGACTTGGCCTAGGCGATCGAGAGACGGCTTGATCCGGGTGAGGATGCTCTCGTCCACCTCGATGGGGGTGTCCAGGACCACACAGCTCCTGACCCTCTCCTGGTGGTGGGTGGCGATGTGATATGTCAGCAGGCCGCCATAGGAGTGACCACCGATGTTGGCCTGTTCGATCCCCAGGTGATCCAGGAGCCCGAGAATGTCACCGGTGTGGTCTTCGAGGGTGTACCCGTCCTCGGGCTTGTCGCTGAGCCCGCGGCCACGGAGGTCCACGGAGACGAGACGGACCTCCGGGACGAGCGCGGCGGCCAGACCGTCGAAGAAACGGGCGTTGGCGGTCAATCCGTGGGTCATGACCAGGGTGGAACCGTCGCCGCCGTAGTCCACGTAGTGGATCCTCATGCCGTTCACGTCTGCGAAAGCACTCTTCACGGTCTCGTCCTCCATCGGCTCACCAGCGGATCACGTTGGCGGCCCAGGTGTAACCGGTCCCCGCCGAGAGTGTCATCACCAGATCGCCTGCTTCGAGGTCGTCGCGCCGGAGATCGATACCGACGAGGGGGTCGATGCCCGACATGTGGCCATGGCTGCTCAGGTACACGGCCCGCTCTTCGGGGATGCCCAACTCTGCTGTGATCCACTCGAAAAACGACCTCTTGGTGTGGAGCAATGCGAGCAAGTCGATATCGCCCAACCCGACGCCCGCATTCTCCGCCGCCAGGGTGGCCGCCTTCGTGAAATTGGGACCGGAGACCTGATCCAGCCCCTCCTTCATCGCGGCAGGGTCGGACACGTCCAGATAGTGCAGCTCCCGGTCGAGCGAACGGGACGAGCCGGGGTTCCGGCTCCCGCCCCCGAATAGGGCCACGTAATCGGCGAACGAGCCATCCGAGATGGTTGCGGAGCCGAGGATGCGATGCCCCTGCTCTACGCGAAGAACCGCGGCGGCGGCACCGTCTGCGAAGTTGAACATGAACCTCGACCGCTGGTTCGTGTAGTCGAGTAGGTACGACTCCCGGCATGCGCCAACCATCACCACCGTGCGCACCTGCTCATCACCTCGCATCAGCCCGCTGAGGGCCCTGAGGGCCACTGGAGCACCACAGGAGACATTCGCCATCTCGAGGGCCCACGCGTTGGTTGCTCCGATCAGGTCCTGAATCTTGGACGCCGTCGGCCAGACCAGATAGTCGGTCCACTTGGAGCCGAAGTACGCCACGACGTCGACTTCTGCGACGTCGACGCCGGCCCTGGCGAGCGCGGCCTCGGCGGCCTTTGCCGACATCGTCGACACGTGGTCGTCCGAGCCGGCTATGTGCTTGCCCTCCAGGCCGAAACGGTCCCGGATCACGTCTTCGGGTATGTCGCTTGCCTCTGCGATCTCGCGAGCGGTCATCCAACGCTCCGGCATGAAGACCCCGACGTCGACGAGCCCAACCCAGTCAGCCATCGTCTCTCCCTTTCAGCGTGGTGAGCCGCTCCCGCCAGCCCTCCCTCCACTGCACGCCCCGAAGACGCCATGTCCCGACGATCCCAAAGGGGAGCAGGAGGACGATCCCGATGTATGCGAACCCGAGCAGGAAATTGGCCACGCCCCCGAACCATCGCTCCAGGTAGAACTGGAGCAGGCGGAAGACGACCGCGCCGACGATCGCCCCCGAAAGGGTGCCGATGCCGCCTATCAAGACCATGAGCAGAACCGCCACCATCCATCCCAGGCTGGCCACGTTGGGCGTGACGATTGGCTGGTGGATGGTGAAGAGCATCCCGGCCAGGACCGCGGTGAGCGAGGAGACGACCAGGGCGAAGAACTTGAACCAGAAGGTGTTGTACCCCAGCATCAGGGCGCGGTCTTCGTTCTCACGGATGGCCACCATCACCGACCCGGTTGGGGATGCGACGATCCTCCGATAGAGGAGGAACACCAGGGTCAGGATGACCAGCGCCACCAGGTACACCCGGAATCGGTGCAGATTGGTATCGAGCCAAGGGGGTGAGGGCACACCCTGCAAGCCGATGTCCGCACCGGTGTAGTCGGTCAACTCCGAGGCGCGGACGATGATGAAGAACATCGAAGAGAAGCCCAGAGTGACCAGGGCAAAGGGAATCCCCTTGACCCTCGGGAGCACCACAGCAAAGAGCAGGGCCTGCAACAGCGCGGCGATCACCAGGCCGGCCAGCGTTGCGCCCAGGCCCCACCCGAGAGATTTGAGCATGATGCCCGACCCGTAGGCGCCGACTGCGAAGAACATCGCATGGCCGAAGGACAGCAAACCGGTCACCCCGAGGATGAGGTCGTAGCTGATGGCGTAGAGAGCAAGGATGAACACCTCGATCGCAAGCCCCTGGAGGAACTTCGTGTTCCCGGAGCCACCCGCCATCACCTGGACAGGTGTTTGCCCGTCGAAGAATCCGATCACGAAGGGAAAGGCGAGCGCCAGAAGGAACCACAATGCCGGCATGCGCAGCCGCTGGCTCCAGGACGGGCGCCTGATCCCCTCGAGGATCGCCGCGGTCAATGCTCACTCCTTCCCAACAGGCCACCGGGCAGCACCAGCAGGACCACGACCATCAGCAAGATCACCGATGCCGGCACCAGCGCCGGGGAGGGCCTGAAGGGCTCGGCGAGGCCCGGGATCGGAATTCCGACCTGGCCGAACTTGATCACCAACTGCTGGAACACTCCGATCAGGACCGCCCCGACAGCAGCACCGGGGAAGCTGGTGAGCCCGCCGACCGCCATCGCTATCAGGGCGAGCAGCAAGAACAGGCTTCCCATGCCACTCGAGAGGCCAATGGACGGGGCCGCGATGACACCACCCAGCGAGGCCAGCCCGACACCCAAGGCGAATGTCAGATTGAACACCCGACCCACGTTGACACCCATGGCCTCGACCATCTCCTGGTCTTCCACTCCGGCGCGAATCGTCATGCCCAGCCTGGTCTTCTGGATCAGGAGCGTGACCGACACCAGAACCACGACTCCTACGAGAATCACGAACATCTCGTTGTAGGTACGCACCCGGGCCCCGAAGAGCTCGGTTGTCGAACAGCCGCTGAACAACCCGCCGATTCCCTGAGCCGGACAGCCCTCACCACGACCGTTGAAGATCGATGGCTTTGGCATCGTGAACTCCGGCCTCCCCCAGCCGAACCGGACCAGCTCGATGAGGATGAAGCCCAGGCCCAGCGTGATCATCAGCTGGTAGAGAGGCTTCCCGTAGAGAGGGCGTATGAGAAGCGTCTCCACGGCGCCGCCGATCAGAAAGCCCAGCACCGTCGCACCAGCCATCGCGATGAAGAACCGGGGCGTGGTCCCCAGCGAGTACAGCCACTCAGTCAACGGGTCGTTGACCAGATGGCTGATGACACCTGCGATGCCGAGCCCTGAGGCAATGCCGATGGCCCTCCGCGACCCCCTCCCCGACCCGTCTCGCCTCGTCCCACCGCTCAGAACGGCCAGGCCAAGAGAGATGACAGCTGTCGCCAGCACCATGGCCAGAAAGGCGACAGGCGCAGACACGCCTTCGAACGCGGCGTGCGGAGGCAACTGCTGCAACCCCTGGTCGAGGGCGACGGAGTTGGCGATGGTGGTGTCGGCGAACCCCTCGACGTTCCAGATGGTCAACGGGAACTTGGGCGTGATCCAGATGAGGCCCGCCAAACCGACGAGGAGAGCTGCTCCCCCGCCGAGCCGGCGGGAGCGGACGGATCGGGGCAGCGAGAACCACTGTCCCCATGCGGGCATCAAGGCCAGCCCGGCCCCCACGAGCAGAAAGGGGGTAAGGAGGTCGAGGGCGGTGTCCGGTCGGACGTAGATCGTCCAGCCGACATACGCACCGAGCATGAACAGCTCCCCGTGGGCCAGGTTCAGCACGTCCATCAGGCCGAAGATGAGTGACAGCCCGGAGGCAACCAGGAACGTAATTGCGCCTACAGAGAGCCCGCGGAGCAGCGTGAGAAACCAGTCGTCCGGTTCCATGGCGAAGTAGGCCGAGGCGATGATGAAGGCGAAGACCGACCACAACACGATCTTGGATCGGTGGCCCAGCCAGCGATCTCTCATTCTCTGTGGAGCGGCGGCAACGACCGTGCTCATGCCGCCCCCAGGTACTTGCGGATCGTCTCCTTGTCGTTGACGAGATCGGCCATGGCCCCGGAGGCGACCGTTCGGCCTTCTTCGACGATCACGTATGAGGATGCGAGATGGGTGGCAACCGCGAGGTTCTGCTCCACGAGCAGGAC
>CAZAHX010000124.1:0-6289 GCA_964485005.1 uncultured Acidimicrobiaceae bacterium
GCCACCCGGTCGGCGAGCAGCTCCGCCTCCTCCCTGTAGTGGGTGGTCAGGACGATGGTCCTCCCCTCCTCCTGGTTGAGCCGGCGCAGCAAATCCCAGAGACTGTGACGCATCTGGGGGTCGAGACCGGTGGTCGGCTCGTCCAGGAAAAGCACCTCCGGGTCGTTGACCAGAGCCGCCGCCACCGAGAAGCGGCGCTGCTGCCCACCCGAGAGGTGACGGACGTAAGCCTTCCCCTTGTCCTCGAGTCCGACCGTCTCCAGAAGCTGATGGGCTGGGCGTTGTTTCGGGTAGAAGGACCCGAACAGTTCCAGGATCTCGGTGATGGTGAGAAGACTGAAATAGGACGCGGCCTGGAGCTGGACCCCGATCATTCGCTTCACCTTGTCGAGATCGTTCCTGGGATCGACCCCCAAGACACGTACGTCACCCGAGTTCGGTTTGCGGATCCCCTCGATGATCTCCAAGGCGGTGGTCTTCCCCGCTCCGTTTGGGCCAAGAAAGCCGAAGAACTCAGCGGACCGCACCTCGAAGCTGACCCCGTCCAGAGCACGAATGGTCCCGCTCCCCGGACGGGGGTACACCTTGACCAGATCTCGTACCTCGACGGCAGGGGGGGACGATGTCATGTCCAAAGCCTTTCCAAATGGGTGTATTCTACAATGTAGACATTGAAGCTAGACATGGCACGATTAAGGTGTCAACACCGAGAACGGAGAGCCTCAATGACCACCGAAACCTCAACCCGGCAACGGCTTGACCGGCGACGCGTCCTCGAGACCGCCCTCCAGGTGACCGACAAGGACGGTCTCGACGCTCTCACCATGCGACGCCTGGCCGAAGAGCTCGACGTCGACCCGATGACAGTCCACCACCACGCCAAGGGCAAGGACGGCCTCCTCGAAGGAGTAGCCGAACTGCTCTGGGAAGAGATCGAACGCCCAGGTCGGTCGCACGATCCGACCGAGGTGCTCCGCACCCTGGCCCACTCGCTCAGGGACCTGTTCCATCGCCACCCCGAGGCGGCGCCCCTGGTCCTGCGCTGTACCGTCCTGCCCCGATCCGAACTGGAGCTGTGGCGCGCCTACCTCGACGGTCTCATCGCCGCCGGCCTCGACCAACCAGCAGCGGTGCTCCGATCGGTGCTCACCTACGCCCTCGGCGCCAGCTACGCCGAAGTGGCCTGGCTAGGCGTCGCCTGCGAACCCGACCGGAACCGGCGATACACCGAGCGGGAAGTCCTCCTCTCCCTGGGCCAGGCCATACCGCAGGGAACACCACCCGAGTTGACCGCAGCCGCCGTGGAGATGATCGCCGACTGCGACCCGGACCGCTGCTTCAACGACGGGCTCGAACTGATGCTGCGCGGCCTAACGGCGACGTAGACAGTTGGCGAACGCAGGATGAGCTAAGAGGACCTCGATCTCCCCGCTGGCACCGCCAGACCATCGACGTCACCAGATGATCGTGGGGCGCGACAGCTTGCTCCAGCGAGGGCCATCGCACCCTCGCGCGACGGACAATGGCGTTTGAGCAGGCATTTCGCGCGTTTCGCCAGGTCAGCCGATACCCGGACTCGGGCTCATAACCCAACGGCTCCCTCAGCGAAGGACCATCTCTGCGAGTTCGGCCGCCTGGTTGGGGTCCTTCGCCGATCCGTCCCTGAAGGAGTCTTCGAATTCCTCCGGTCCCAGCGCCTCCTGTGCCCGTTCTGTGGCGGTCTGGTTCCAGGCCAGCTCGAAAGCAGGACCGGTCCCGGCGAGATGCTCCTCTCGAAGGGTATGGACTGCTCCCAACAGCGATGCGGCAGCATCGGGGCGGTCCTCGGTCAACGCCCATAAAGAGACGTGCGTCAGATAGTGGACCAGGCATTGCACCCGGCCCACCCGCCGAAACTGTGAGACGGCTTCTCTGAGGTGGGTCCGGGCCTTCTCGTGGTCGCCTTGGAAGTGTGCCGCCAGCCCTTGGAGCTCGGCACCGTGCGCCCTGATGAGGGGGACGCCGGTTTGATCTCCCAACGCTGCCAACCGGCCCGCCAGCTCGGAGGCGACCTCGGTTTCCCCGAAGTGCACCTCCCAGAGACCGAGGAAGAACAGTGACCTGGTGGCTCCCGCCGGGTCCCCGATCTCCTGGAAGGCCTGGAGGGCCCTTCGGTTCAGCTCGTGGGCCCTCTCCGGTTCCTCATGGTCCCAGAGGGCGATACCCAGCATGTGTTGGGCGTATGCCTGACCCCGGGGATCGTCCACCTCTTCGAACAGCTCGAGACTGCGCTCCAGAGTGCGGACTGCGGCCTCGGTGTCCTCGCCGAACGCCCGGAGCTGGCCGTACAAGCCGAGCCCCGGGGCCAGCGCCTCGGCCTCGACTTCCTCCTCGGCGGCCAGGAGACGCTCTAACCAGTAGGAGGCCTCCGGGACCGAGGTGAGCACCCACCAGTTGTCGAGCGCCACCATCAGGCGGAGGCCAGTGGCGATCTCACCTTGGTCGAGGGCGCGCTCGAGTGCGGCCCGTAGGTCGTCAAGGGCGCTCTGGATTCGTCGGAACCAAATCTTCTGCTCGGGCCCGATCATCTCCCGACCGGCTCGGGCTGCGAAGTCCACGGCCCAACGGGTATGGGCGTCGCGCACCGCTTGAGCATCCGGAGACTCGGCCAGTTGGGTCCGGGCATAGTGGCGGATGGTCTCCAGCAACCGGTAACCGACCCCCCCATCCTCCCGGAGCACCGTCACCAGCGACTTGTCCACCAGCCCGGTGAGGAGATCGAGCATGCGCGAGGCCTCGACATCGCCTACCGCGGCCACCGCTTCGGCCGCCTCCAGATCGAAGGATCCCCGGAAGACGCCCAGGTGGGCGAAGAGCTCCTGCTCCTCCGAATCGAGGAGGTCGTAGCTCCAGGCCACTGCCGACTCCAGGGTCCGTTGGCGGGGGAGAGCGGTCCGGCTCCCTGCTTGCAGCAGGGCGAAGCGGTCCTCCAGTCTCCGGGCGACATCCTCCACCGACAGAGCCCTGACTCGTGCCGCGGCCAGCTCGATGGCCAGGGGGAGACCGTCCAGGCGACGAGAGATCGTGGCCACTACCGGGGCGTTGTCTTCGGTCAGGACGAAGTCGGGCTCGGCCGATCGGGCCCGCTCCACGAATAGCTCTACCGATTCGGGCGGATCATTCACCAGGTCCGGATCGTCGCGATGGGCGAGCTCTAGGGAGGGGACCCTCCAGGTCATCTCTCCCGGCACCCCGAGCGGCTCCCGACTGGTTGCCAGGACCCGGAGGTCCGGACAGGTCTGGAGAAGCGTCTCGGTGAAGACCGCCGCCGCTTCGATGAGGTGCTCGCAGTTGTCGAGGAGTAGTAGGAGGTCTCGTTCCCGGAGGTAATCGGTGAGCGTGTCCAGTACCGGACGGTCGGCTCGCTCTGGGATTCCCAGAGTCGAGACCACCGTCTGAGCCAGCAGATCGGGATCGGCGAGACCACCTAGCTCTACCAGCCAGACGCCATCTGGGTGACGCTCGATGCAGTCGGCCGCTACCTGGAGTGCGAGGCGTGTCTTGCCGGATCCTCCCGCCCCGGTCAGGGTGACCAGGCGAGACTTCCCCAGCGCATCCCAGACCGACTGGAGCTCCTCCTCCCGCCCCACAAAGCTGGAGAGCTGGGCGGGCAGATTGTTGGGGAACCCCTCCAGCGAGCGAAGCGGTGGGAACCGTTCGGCGAGGTCGGGGTGGGTCACCTGGAAGAGGTGCTCGGGACGGGCAAGGTCCTTGAGGCGATGGGTTCCCAGATCCGAGAAGCCGATCTCCGAGGGCGGGTCGTCCCGTACCAGGGCATGGGTGGCCTCTGAGATCACGATCTGGCCACCGTGGGCGGTGCTCGTCAGCCTGGCGGCGCGGTGGACTTCGGTGCCGTGCAGCCCCGTCGTCTTTCTGACTGCCTCGCCGGTGTGGATACCCATCCGAACCTGGAGCGGCTCAGATTCCCAATCCGCTGTCCGAAGGTTGCGCTGACCCTCCACCGAAGCGCCTACTGCCTGCCTCGCCGTCGGGAAGCTGGCCAGAATGCCGTCCCCGGTCTCCGCCTCCACCGCTCCAGCGTGGGAGCCGACCACCTCTTTTAGAATGCGGAAATGTCGGGCCAGCTCCTCTTGCATGGCTCCCGGATCGGCCTCCCAGCGACGGGTGCTTCCCTCGATGTCGGTGAAGAGAAAGGTGAGTTGGACCGGGTCAGGGCTCATGACGTTCTCCGGCCGCTTTGCTCGGTCTCACCATCTTGATGCCCATGCCGGCAAACCAGATGACGAAGAGAAGGAACCCGCCCAAGGTCAAGGCAAGCCACACTGTGGCGCCCCCGGTCACGTTGCGGAGGGTGTCTCCTACGCCGTAGACCACGGCCCCTGTCAGTCCGGCCCAGCCCACCCACTTGGAGACGAAGTGAATTTCGAGGCTCGCCAGCGCCAGGAGTGCGCCCCCTATGCCCAGAGAGATGTTTTCCAGGATGTCAAGAACAGCGGCAACGGCGAGCGTCCCTCGCGCCACCGTCTCAGCCGTGTCCGGCACACTGGCTATCGCCAGCAAGAAGGCGACAGGCATGACATACAGCACCGCGCTGAACAACATCAGCCCCGTGCCGAACAGGAGTGGCAGCTTCGTTTCCCTGAGCGCTACGTGGAAGCCCAGGACAGCGGGGATCCAGAACAAGCTAGTCGTGATGAACAGCCACCAGAGCGTCGCGATGAACGTCCGGTTCTCGGCCAGGAACGCCAGTAGGACGGGGGCGTTGTAGATGTCGGCAGGGAGGTCCGTCGCACGGGTCCCCAAGAGGCCCGATGCGACGACGTTGCCGACCACGAACAAGAGGGCCGCGTAGCCGCCCCAGCGGATCAGCCTTGCTTCCGAGTCCATGCTCGCGCCTCTCCAACCTCGAATTTCGGCGGACTCATCCTGCGTGATCACGGCGTCGCATTCGGCGGGCCTTTATCCGCTGTATGAAGAGTCCCATGCGGTCGGCGCCGCTCCCAGGCTCGGGTACGGCGCCGATCTGTCTGCCCACGTCGAGCAGATCGGAGATCACGTCCCAGCGAATGACCAGACCGTCACGGAACCACCAGAACTCAGCGCTCTCGAAGTTGACGATCCCCTCGGTAGGGGCGAAGCCGGGTGGAACGAGCGGGCCGGTCATTCGCACAGTCCAGCGGTAGTGACCGCCTCCGGACCTTCGGTCCAGTGAGAGGTACCTCTCCCCGATGGGCTCCACCTCGACTATCGAGAAGGCGCCAGATGGTCCCAGGACCGCCTCGAACTCACCCCGGACTGCCTCCTTTCCCTCCCATCTCCCCGGCGGGTATGGGGCGCTCTTGACCACGTCGTCGGCCAGCAGGGAGATGGCCGTGTCGATGTCCTTGCTTGTCGCAGCCTCTATCAAACGATCCTGGAAGTCGAGGAAGAACTCCTCGTCGATCGTGTCCGCCGAGGAGATCAGTCGATCCAGGTCGCCGGGTCGTGTCTCCATCATCCTTGGCCTCCTTCGTGCCTCGGGTATTTCGTCGGTGTCCCCGCGCACGACGTAAGGGAGCGGGCCGACCTCGCCTTGAAAGATGGCCGACTCCACGGTGACAGAGCCTGCACACGGCGTCCGGTAGGGCAGCGCCGTATGAGCGTCGTCATATCGCTTCCTCGGCCGCCTGGATTTCCAGGATGTCCTTGAGCCTTCCCAGATCGGCCCGGGATTCCCGCCGGAACGCCGCGGTGATCACCGGGTCCAGCAGCTTGCCGAACACACCCCCAAATCCGGCTTCGCCTTCTGCCCTCATCGTGACTCGCGTGGAATCCCCTTCGGGCTGGAGTTCGAACTGCTGCTGCCCGTCGAAGGACCCCTCCATGATCTTGAGCCCGAGGCGATGGGGCGGGTCGTACTCGGAAACTTCGGACACGAATTCCATCGACCGCCCCAGAAAGCGGTCCACCGAGCGGACCCGTGCCCCCTTCTTGAGTCCACCGTCGGAGAGCACCTCCACCTCTTGTGTCGAGGCGAACCATTCCGGTATCGCCTCTGGGTCGGATAGATAAGCCCATACGTCCTCGACGGGGCGTTCGATGGTCTCGGATACCTCGATCTTCGGCATCACAACCTCCATTCACTTGCCTGCCGAACAACTCCTTTGTGCCACGGGCCGGTCAAGCGTCGGTAAGGTCCGGTAAAGAGCGAGGTCCGGAGACCCACCGTGAGCGAGCTCGAACCCACCCTCGAGTACCGCATCCTGGGACCACTCGAGGTGGTGCGGGACGAAGAGGTGTTCCCCCTGGG
>CAZAHX010000125.1:0-6267 GCA_964485005.1 uncultured Acidimicrobiaceae bacterium
CCAATGCCTCCACTGCGCCATGGGTGAGAAGAGGGGCCAGTGAGAATGCGAGGTTGGCGCTCTTGAACATCTCTTCTATGACCACCCCGACCAGGTAGGGGAGCCCGCCCCCGCCCCACTCGGCGGGCATGTGGGCCGCCGCCCAACCCGACTCCACGAACTTCTGGTAGGCCTCCTTGAAGCCCTCGGGAGTCCTCACCTCCCCGTCATCTCCCAGAGTCGAGCCCTGCTGGTCGCCGATCTGGTTGAGCGGGGCCATCACCTCCGCAAAGAAGCGTCCGGCTTCGTCGAGGATGGTGGCCACTGTGTCCGGGTCGGCGTGCTGGTACCCATTCAGCTTGGACACCTGCTCCAGGTCGGCGACGTGGTTCAGGGTGAAGTTGATGTCGTCGAGTCGGGGGGCGAAACCGGCCATATACGAGATGCTACCGGCAGGAGCAGACCATCAGGTATGGCGAGCCACATGGAGGGAAGTCCGCTCAGGATCCTCCGAGCACGCGGTCGACCAGGCGGGGCACGACCTCACCGATCCCGCCCTCGATCTTCACCGCGGCGAGATGGTCGGCCTCGGTCTCGCCACGATTCACGATCACGATGGGCTTGTCCTGCTGGGAGGCCCTCATGACCACGTCGGATGCGGGCCAGACCGCAACCGTCGAGCCCAGTACCAGGACCGCGTCACTGATGGCGAGAAACAGTCCGGCTTTCCTCACCTCGTCCTCGGGGAGCAGCTCGCCGAACATGATGGTGTCGGTCTTCACGATCCCCCCGCACTCCGGGCAACTCGGGTCGTCCGCTCCCTGCTCCACCCATTCGAGGACCGTCTCCGTGGGCCAGCGTGCCCCACAAGATAGGCAGTGGCTTCCCCTCACGTTGCCATGGAGCTCGGCGACCATGTCGTCCCCAAGGCCCGATCGATGGTGCAGTCCGTCGACGTTCTGGGTGACAACACCAGCCAGTCGGCCCGCCTCCCCGAGGCGAACGATGGCCATGTGGCCCCGATTGGGCTCGACCGAGGAACGCGCCCCCCACAGCTCACCTTCCAAATGCATCCTCCAGCCCCGGATCCGGAGCTCGCGACTCTCCCGATATCGGTCGATGGTGAAGTCCTCGGGATCGACCCTGGTCCACAGCCCCTCCGGGCCCCGAAAGTCCGGGATTCCCGACTCGGTGCTCAGCCCGGCCCCGGTGAACACCAATATCTGGTCCGCGGCGGCGAGAATGTCGGCGGCCTCGACGACGGGGTCGGGCATCAGCTCCGTTCCAGGTGGAGGACATCGGGGAGATATGTCCTCACCGTCGGGTAGGCGAGTTCCACGGTCGGAGTCTCGGCGAAGGCGTCGAGAATCGCGCGCCAGATGCGGTCGGCTCGGCCCCGCCGGGTGCGGGTCTCTACCAGGTATCTGGCGGTGAGGAGGACGCCGCTGTCGCGCACCGACACATAAACGGTGGGGGTGAGGGTCCCCACCCTGATCGAGTAGCGGCGGGCCGTCTCCCGAATCCGGGAGCCGGCGGCTCCCTCGACATCCGGGGCCTCGGTGTGGAGGATGTCCCTCATCAGCTGCTCGCCTTGCTTCCAATCGGACTCGAAGGTGACCAACACGGCGAGTTCATCCCATATGAATGGGAAGCCCTCGGTGTAGTTGGCCACGGGTTGGGTGAAGACCACCCCGTTGGGCACGTGGACCAGCCGCCCGGTCGACTGCTCGGCGTCGACCCAACCCCCAACCTCCATGAGGGAGAAGCGGAACAGCCGCACGTCCACCACGTCACCGATCAGACCGGTGACCTCCACCCGATCCCCCACCTGAAACGGTCGGCGGGCGAGGATGAAGAACCACCCTGCCATGTTCTTGAGCACGTCTGAGAGAGCGATGGCGATGCCTGCGGAGAGGAGCCCGAGGAAGGTGGGCAGGTTCTGGAAGGCGTCGATCCAGATGATGGCCAGCAGGACCAGCACCAGGGTGGTCGTCACGTAGTTGACGATCTTGCGGGCGCGATAGGCGGCGTCGGGATCCTCGATCCGCCCTCCCACGTAGCGCATGACCAGAATCCGCACCACCAGGACGACCAGAACCGTCCCCAGCGAGTAGAGCATCTTGGTGAGTGTCTCGGTGGAGAGGGTTTCCACACCGGGATTATCGGCTCATCGCTCCGTGTTTTCCGGCATATCCGGCAAGCATGACCAGAAAGCTCCGCAGCGCGGCCTCAGGCGCTGACACGGCCCTACCTAAGCTCCGGTCATGAGTCGTGAGGACCGTCCGGTCGATCCCGACACCGCCTCGGTCACCGAGGGCCACGATCCCCGCCTGCATCTCGGCTCGCTAAAGCCGCCGATCTACGAGACCTCCACCTATGTCTTCGAGACAGCCGAGGAGGGAAAGCGGTTCTTCGAGTTGGTGTACGGACTCGACGAGCCAGTGGACGACGAGGAGCCCGGTTACATCTACAGCCGGCTGGACAACCCCAATGCCCGGGTCGCGGAGGGGCGGATGGCGGTGTGGGAGGGCTCCGAGGAAGCCCTGGTCTTCAACAGTGGCATGGCCGCCATCAGCACCGTTCTTCTCACCCTGCTCCGCCCGGGCGACCGGGTGCTCCACTCGTCACCGATCTACGGCGGAACCGAGAAGCTGCTCAGGTCGCTGTTCACCGGGCTCGGTGTGGAAGTGACCCCGTTTGGCCCGGAGACCACCGAGGAGGAGTTGGGCCGGTTGGCCGGTGAAGGGAGCCTCAAGGTCATAGTCGTCGAGACGCCGGCCAATCCCACCAATGACCTGTTTGACATCGAGGCGGCCTCACGGGTCGCCGGGGCGGCGGGGGCGACTCTCGTGGTGGACAACACCTTCCTCAGCCCGGTTTGGCAACGGCCGTTGCAGCACGGAGCCGACATTGTGATCCACTCGGCCACCAAATATCTGGGCGGGCACAGCGACCTCACCGCCGGTGTCGTCTGTGGTGGCGCCGGCGACCTCGCCGAGATCCGCCACAACCGCTATCGCCTGGGGAGCACCGCCAGCCCGGCCACGGCCTGGCTCCTGGGGAGAAGTCTGGAGACCCTCCGTCTTCGGGTAGAGAGGCAAACCGAGACTGCCACCCGCGTCGCCGCCTTCCTGCGAGATCACGACGAGGTGTCGGCAGTTCGCCATCTGAGCTTGCTCACTCCCGGCGATCCGAGTTTCGACATCTACAAGCGGCAATGTCTCGGCCCGGGGGCGATGATCTCGGTGGAGGTGGCGGGTGGCGAGGAGGGTGCATTCCGGTTCCTCGACAGCCTCGAAGTGGTCCGTCTCGCCGTCTCCCTCGGCGGCACCGAGTCGCTGGCATCCCATCCCTGGACGATGAGCCACTCCACGCTGAGTGAAGAGGCGAAGCTCGGTCTGGGAGTGACGGCAGGTCTGGTGAGACTCTCGGTCGGCGTCGAGTCCGTCGATGACCTCATCGCCGACCTGGGTCGGGCCCTGGATGCGGTAGCCGGCTCGTAGCAGACCACTGGGCCTGCAAGCCCATAGGCAAATGCGCGTCTGCGGGGGACACTGACCACGGGTCGAGCTGGGGGAGGAGATGACGCCCGATGCAGATTGCGCTGGTCCTGCTTTCAATTCTCGCTCTGGTGCTCATCGCCCGCACCGAGCCACACGATGTCTACGAGATCGTCCACCCTCGCGGGGACGACCCCGCCCGGCCCAGCAACGATCTCTGACGCAGAGCTCCCTACCCGGAGCGTGGGGGCGGCCCCTCGGGGCCGCCCTCACTAATTGCCCCGGCTGAAACCAGCTCAGCCGTCCAGGAAGGAGAGGACCACCTTTCGGCTCTGGTTGTCCACGTTGGTGTCGACGAGGACGATCGACTGCCAGGTGCCCAGCATCAACTTCCCATCCCTCACGGGGACGGTCAGCGACGGTGAGACGAAGGCGGGGAGAACGTGGTCGCGACCATGCCCCGGACTGCCGTGGGAATGCCGCCACCGTCCATCCTCCGCGGGCAGCGTTCGATCGATGGCGTCGATCAAGTCTTGGTCGCTGCCCGCACCGGTCTCGATGACGGCGAGGCCCGCGGTGGCATGGGGAAGGAAGATCGAGACCAGCCCGGTGCCGCCTTCCTTGCAGAAGTCGGCGACATGGGAGGTGAGGTCCACCACCGTGGCCTGGTTGCCGGTGTCTATCTGAAGCTCGGTCGACCTCATCTACCCAGTTTTGCCCAACCCGGTGGGCGGGGCCAGTCGTCAGGCTCGTACAGTCCCGCCATGAGCGTCCTCGGCCTCAAGGTCCATCGATTCTTCGACTACGCGCTGGTGGCGGTGTTCGCTCTTGCGCCCGCTGTTCTCGGCATGGGCGGTCTCGCCGGGGTCGCCTCGTATGTCATCGGGGCGGGTCATCTCGCATTGAGCCTGTTCACCGGTCGGGGGGTGGGGCCGGTGCCGTGGATGCTGCCCACCACCCACGCAGTGGTCGAGGCGGTGGTGGGTGTCGCCATTCTCGCCCTGTCGTGGCTGCTGTTGGACCCCGGCGACGTGGGGCAGGCTTTCTACCCGATCGTGGGGGTGGTCATCCTCTTGCTCTGGCTGGTCACCGACTATGTCGGGATTCAGCCCTCGAACTCGACGATGACGTCCCGGTAGCCGAGCCCGAGCAGGAAGTCGGTGAGTACCTGACGGGCGTTCTCCTCGGCCCTATCCAACAGACCGCCGTCTATGGCGCTCTGTCGGAGGATCTCGTCGGCGATCTGCCGGGCGTCGGTCTCCAACCGGGGGTCGCCCCTGGTGAAGATGCCGGTCGAGCGATCGAGGATCTGGGTGGCCACGTTGTCCACGTCCACGTACTGGACCTCGGCGCGAGGGATCACCAACTCGACCACGCCGTCATCGGGGTCGACCGAGACGTCGCGCACGCTGAGCTCGCTGAGATCGACACCGGCCCCGATGCGGGCGACGGCGAAGAGCTGGATGCTGTCGCCCCGCGCCCAGGCGAGCCATCCCCGATCGGTCCCCTTCTCGACGATGGTGTACTCCACGGCCTCGACCGTGGTCAGCCGGGCAATGTCCCGGATCGAGGAGATGATCACCGGGCCGATCTCCTCGTAGGGCTCGGGCTCGAGAGCGGCGGCGACATCGTCGGGGGTGGGGATGGTGGAGATGACGCCCCGCACCCCCCACGCGATGAGGGCGAGTAACCCGATGATCAGAATGACCAGGGCTATCCCCGCCCACGAGCGAAACGACATCGAGCGACGGCGCTCTTTCCCCTCGGTCACCCGGCGATCGTACTCCTCGGCTCGTAGCTAACCGGGCCGGCCCGGTAGCGGGGGAGCGTCACCGTGTTATGCGAGTCAGTCTTCGGCGACGTGGCGAGGGGGAAGACCGACCCGTTGGCTCAAGGTTTGCTCTCGGTCCCTGACAATCCGTCGTGCGATCTGCTGTGTCGCATGGGTCAGCCACAGCGCGGTGTGGGAAGACTCCGTGTAGTCGGCCTCACCGAAGGCGTCCACCCGGTCCTGTTCCAGGAGCCGTGCCGCCTGCTCGAACTCGGAGCGCGATCCGGGGCGGTACACGGCATAGGTGCGGCCCCCGTTGGCCTCGACCACCGAGAAGACAGGGACGTCGCTCGGCCCGTCGGCGATGTAGATCATGTTCTGGAATGGGACCCGACGATCCTCGCGGGCCATCTTGGCGTTGACGTCGATGCTTGCGTTCTTGTTGGTGCCCTTGTTGATCTCGAAGATGGCTCTGGTCTTGGTGGTGTTGTCGATGGTGTAGATGAGCTGTCGAATCTGTCCGTCGGGCGAGAACAGCCGACCCTGATGCTCGGCGTACTCCGGCGGCGCGACCATCTCGGTGAACTCACAGGCCCAAACCTCTTCGACGTATGGCGCCACGGCCGAGCCCAGGATCATCTGACGCAGCCCGGTGGAGATTATGTAGTGCTCCACGGAAATCTGGTGCTCGGCGTAGGGAGGCTCCGACGCGATCGTCTTCTTGATCCGCTCGAGGAACTCGGGCAGCCCGTCGTAGAAGCCGATCTCGGCGCCGAGCTCTGCCAGGAGCTGGTTGCTGAGGCCGGGCATGCGACCCTCCCGCACGTAGGTCAGGATGTGGTCGAGGTAGAGACGGTCGCGGTTGATGAGCCCCGCGCCCCGCGACCGGTACCACTCCTCGAGCCCGTCGACCTCCTCCCAGAACCCGGCTTCGTCGATACCGAAATGGCGGAACAATGGCGATTGCATGTTGCCCGGGATCAGGGTCTTGTCGAAGTCCCAGATCATGGCGATGAC
>CAZAHX010000126.1:0-6259 GCA_964485005.1 uncultured Acidimicrobiaceae bacterium
ACCGAGGACATCGAGGGCTTCCGCTTCAACACCGCGGTGCCGGCGCTGATGATCCTGGCCAACGAGCTGCAGGAGTACGTCGGCGACGAGCCGAGGAAGGAGACCGTTGACGAGGTCCTCCGTCTCCTCGTCCTCATGCTCTCGCCCATGGCCCCCCACATCGCCCACGAGCTCTGGGACCAGCTCGGCCATGGGGACATGCTTGCCCTCGAGGCATGGCCCGAATGGGATCCCGAGCTGGCAGCGGAGGAGACGGTGACCCTGATCATCCAGGTGGACGGCAAGGTCAGGGATCGGGTCGAGGTCCCGGCCGACATCACCGCCGAGCAGGCCGAGGAGATCGCCCTGTCCTCGGAGAAGGTCCAGGACTTCGTCGCCGGCCAGACGGTGGAGAGGGTGATCGTCCGACCGCCGAATCTGGTCAACCTGGTCCTCGGGTGAACGCGGCAAGAGCACTCGCCCGGGGCGGCCTCGATACCGACGACGTGCGGCTCGCCCTGCACCCCATCCGACCCGAGTCGGTCAACCTCTATCCGGCGTCGCCGCTCTTGAGGTCAGCCTGGGGTGAGGGGGTGAGCGCCATGACCCTGTGGCGCTGGGTCTTCGTCCATCCCGAGGTGCTCAACGGCGACCCCGAACGGCTGGGGAGGCTGGCGATCCACGAGCTACTCCATCTCCGTCAGATCTCCGAGCTGGGTCTGGGAAGGTTTCTCTTGAGGTACTCAGTCGACTATCTGCGGGGCCGCCTCCGCCGTCTCGGCCATCACCGGGCCTATGAGGAGATCCCGCTGGAGCGGGAGGCGCGAGAGGCCACCGCCCGGCTTGGTGGCATGGGCCGGGTCATCTGACCTCCAACCCGTCGAGGTCTTCGTCGGGTTCGGGATACCTGGGGTCCATGCGCTCCAGGGTGGCGATGAGGAGGCTGGCCACCACCAGGTCGCGGTACCACTTGCGGTTGGCGGGGATGACATACCACGGGGCGTGTTCCATCGAGGTCTCGGTGATGGCGTCCTGGTAGGCCTCGATGTACGAGTCCCACAGACCGCGATCGTCGAGATCCCCCTTGTCGAACTTCCATCGCTTGTCAGGACGCGCCAACCTCCGCTCCAGCCGCTTCCTCTGCTCGTCCTTGGAGATGTGGAGGTAGATCTTGACGATCGTCGTCCCTTCGTCGGCGAGGAGACGCTCGAAGGCGCGGATGTGCTCGTAACGGGCTGACCAAACCGCTGGTGGCACCAGCTCCTTGACCCTTGCCACCAGGACGTCTTCGTAGTGGGATCGGTTGAAGACGGTGATCGCGCCGTCTTCGGGGGTGTGCTGATGCACCCGCCACAAGAAGTCGTGGGCCGCCTCTTGCTCGGTGGGCTCCCCGAAACCGCGGACATGGACGCCTTGGGGGTTGACCCCGCCGAACACGTGGCGGATGGTCCCGTCCTTGCCCCCGGTGTCGAGCCCCTGGAGGACCACCAGCAGACTTCGGGTCGACTCTGCCCAGAGACGACGTTGCAACTCGGCGATCTCCTCGACCAGAACGGGGAGCTGTTTCTTTCCCTGCTTCTTGTCTCCGTCAAAGCCGCTCTTGTCGTCGGGGTCGTGATCGGCGAGGTCCAGCTTCTCGCCGGGTGGGATGAGATAGGCGCCGGGATCGATCATGGGCGCGGGCACCCTAACGGAAGGGTTCCATCACCGGCTTGGCCCCGGTAGTTATCGCCGGATGGGGTGGCAGGGGCCGAGCCGGGCCACGAGCGGCCTGATTCTCGCTGCTGCCGCGGCCCTGGCCGGGGCGTCCCTGGGGATCTCCCAGCGCCCTTCGCCGGTGATGCCCGCCGACGGACCGGCTCCTCTACAGGAGACGGTGGCCACGATCGAGGTCCATGTCGCCGGCTGGGTGGGTGCGCCCGGTGTCGTCGAGCTTCCCGAAGGCGCAATCGTCGCCGATGCGGTGGCGGCCGCCGGGGGGATGCGGATCGGCGCCCGAGCCGACCTGGTCAACCTGGCGGCCCCGGTTCGGAGTGGTGAGCAAGTGGTGATTCCCGGGCCCGATGGTGTCGGGACGGGACCGGGCCCAGGCTCGGGCAACGGTCTGATCTCGGTCAATCTTGCGACGGCATCGGAGCTGGAAGGCCTTCCCGGCGTCGGCCCGGTGCTCGCAGAGCGGATCGTGGCCCATCGCGACCAGATCGGTGGGTTCGACCGGGTGGAGGATCTCCTTCAGGTCCCGGGCATCGGCGAGTCGAAGTTGGCGGCCATCCGCGACCTGGTGCGGGTTCCTTGACCCTCGATCACCCGGCTCTCCCTCCCCCTGTCTCCCGTCCCTGGATCGTGGTGGCCTCCCTGGTCTGGGTGATCGCCTCGATTGTCGACGCGGTCGGCACAGCCGAGCCTCTGGAGGCGGGTTGGGTCGAGCTGGAAGCGGTGGTGTCCACCGATGCCCGTGAGGGCCCTTATGGGAGATGGGCCCTCGTCGAGTCGGCAGGGTCGTCATTGCTTCTCGAGCTCAACGACGACCTACCGCTGTCGGCGGGCGACACGGTGAGCTTCGCCGGCATGGCCGACGGTGGATCCGGCCGTGCCGGTGGCAGGGATTACCGGACGGCGGTCGACGTCGCTCGGCTCGAGGTCATCGCCTCGACGGAGTCGATCCCGTTGCGAATGGGGAACGCGATGAGACGACGGGTGCTCGAGCGGCTCCAGCCGTTGGCAGAGGGGCGCGCCCTGCTCGCCGGGTTTCTCATCGGAGAGACAGACCATCTGGCGGAGAGCGACATGGTGGCGATGCGACGGAGCGGGCTCGCCCATTTCGTGGCGGTCAGCGGTTCGAACGTGGCGTTGTTCCTCGGCCTGGTCGCGGTGGTGGCCGGTCCTCTCGCCGTCGGGCCACGGGGACGGGCCTTGGTCGGGCTGGCCGCGCTGCCGGTCTATGCGGCCGCCACCCGGTTCGAACCCTCCGTGATGCGTGCTTCGGCGATGGCGGGACTGGCTCTGGGGAGCCGACTCTGCGGGATCGTGTTCGAGACCTGGCAGCTCCTTTCCCTTGCCGTCGTGGTCCTCCTGGTAGCAGAGCCTTCGCTGTCGAGCAGCCTCGGATTCCAGCTCTCGGTGGTCGCCACTGCAGGAGTGGTCGTCGGGGCGAGGTGGCCGCTGCCCAGGAGCCGGGTGGCGAGGGCGCTGGCAGTGACCATGGGGGCGCAAATCGCGGTGGCGCCGTTGCTCCTGGGGGCATTCGGGTCGGTGCCGCTTCTCTCCCCGCTGGCAAACCTGGTGGCGGCACCGCTCGTGGCCGCCTCCACGGTGATCGGAGCCATCGGGGTGGCCGGGCCGAGTGTCCTCGTCGACATCGGCGCCTGGCTCGCGGGGACGGTCCTCTGGGTGGCTCGTGGCGCCAGCGTGTGGCCCCAGCTCGACCCGTGGGCCGTACTGGCCACCGGGCTCGTGTTGTGGGTTGGCGCCAGATTCCGGCGCACCCGCCCGGTCCTCGGGGTGGTCGGTGCGTCTCTCGTCGTGGTGTTGGTGTTGGGGATCGGCGCCCGGCCCCCAGATCCGGGAGTGGTGGTCCTCGACGTGGGTCAGGGTGACGCGATCCTCCTCCACGGCGGCGACGGCAGATTCGCCCTGGTCGACGGGGGCCCCGACGTGACCTTGATTCTCGATGGGCTGCGCCGGTACGGGGTAGGGGCTCTGGAGCTGGTCATCCTCACCCATGTCCATGCCGATCACGCGACCGGGCTGGCCGGTGTCATCGGGGCCGTGCCGGTCGGCCAGGTCTGGGCGGCGTTGGACCCCCATGTCACCGGGGCTTCGCAGCGGCTCCTCGCCGGGCTGGACGGGTTCGGGATCCCGTTGGTCACGCCGCTCGTGGGCCAGGAATACCGGCTCGGAGAGCTGCGGCTGGTCGTGGAGGGGCCTCTTCGCCGCTACGCATCACCCAACGACCAGTCTTTGGTGGTCATGGTGGAGGGCCCCGCCGCTTCCATGCTGCTGCCTGGGGACATCGAGGTGGTGGCACAGGCGGAGTTGTCCTATCTCCGCGCCGACGTCCTCAAGGTCCCTCACCAAGGAGCGGGGACCAGCGACCCGTTCTGGTTGGATAGTGTTGCCGCCCGGCTTGCGGTGATCTCGGTGGGGCCCAACCAGTTCGGTCATCCCGCCCCGTGGGTGATCGAGGTCCTGGAGAGCTCCGGGGCCCGCGTCCTCCGCACCGACGAGATCGGCGACGTGGTGGTCCCGCTGGGATGAGAACCGTTCTGTGAGGAGAATTGTGAGCTATGGAGTCAATAATCCTCACAGAATGAAATCGTTGCCGATTCGGTTCGGGGGGGTGACCCATGTGATGGGGGTGATCAACCTGTCGCCGGACTCGAAGAACACCCACACCATCGCCCGGTCGGTCGACGAGGCCCTCCTCATGGCGGACCGGTACCGGCAATGGGGGGCGACCCTCGTCGATCTCGGGGGCCAATCCTCCCACTACGACAATCCCACCATCCCTGCCGCCGACGAGATCTCCCGGGTGGTCCCGGTGATCGAGGCGCTGGCCGCCGAGGATCACCTGGTGGCCATCGACACCTGGAAGCCCGAGGTGGCGGAAGCTGCCGTGGATGCCGGCGCGGTCATCGTCAACGACACCGGTGGTCTCGCCGATCCGGCGATGCGCCAGGTGGTGGCTGACCGGGGAGTGGTCGCGGTGGCGGTCTACATCGAAGCTGCCAATCCCCACGAGGTGACGGAGGTGGAGATCCGAGAGGACAAGGCCGAGCACACCGCGAAGCGGCTCGCGGCGCTGGTCGAAGATCTCGCCGCATCGGGGATCACCGAGGTGATTCTCGATCCGGGGATCGCCTTTAACTACCCGGGCGACTACCAGGCGTACACCCGGATGCAGCTCGAAGTCATCGCAGGGTCGCGGGCCCTTCACAGCCTGGGGCATCCAGTCCTGATCCCGATACCCCGCAAGAGAGACGCCCATCGGGTGGCGGCGTACATCGCCCTGGCCCTCGAGCACGAGGCCGACATCATCAGGGCTCACGACGTGGCCATGGCCTGCGATCTGGTCGAACTTTTTGGTCGTAGCCCGTGACTACCTTGGCGATATGTCGTTGTTGATCGTCTCCGGCCCGCCCAATCCCGGCCCCGGAGAGCGGGAGAAGATGCTCGACACCGCCACGGCTCACTTCGCCCGGAAGACAGTGGACCCCGCCGAGGTGATCAGGATCGACGTCCCGGGGCGGGGCGCCGGCGACGAAGGCGACGGGACGCTTCGGACGGAGCTCGAGCCGGCGATACCGGTCCTCCAGTCCGGTTCGCTCTTCGGCGAGCCCCAGGGTCTGGAGCTCGTCGATGCGCAGAACCTGAGGAAGTCCGAGCTCGAGACTCTGGTCGAGCTCATGGAAGGGGCCGACCTAGGTCAGGTCGAGGTGGTGCTCCTCTGGGCGGGCAGTCCGCCCAAGACGCTGAAAGACCTGGTCTCAGGTCGGGGCGAGACCGTGACCGTGGCGCGGATGCGGCAGCGGGAGGCGTCGAAATGGCTAGACGACCAAGTCGAGGGGCGTGGCCTCGAGTTCGCAGTCGGCGCCGCCCAGGCCCTTCTCGATCATTATGGGACCGACACCGCGGGGATGGCCAGGGCCCTCGATCAGCTCGAGGAGGTCGGGTCCCGAATCACGGTGGAGATGATCCACGACCGCTTCAAGAACCGCCCGGATGAGCCGACATGGCTGATCACCGACGCCATCGACAAAGGAGACGTGGCCACCGCGCTCCGTCGTCTCACCGACTTCCTGGTGCACGAGCACCCACTGGTCTATCTGGCCGTGCTGGAGAGCGACCTCAAGAAGAGGGCGCTTGCCGCCGCCGCTCCCGACAAGGAGACCTTCGTGGAGTGGGTGGGGGGAGGTCCCCCCTGGTCACTCGATCGCACCTGGTCACAGAGGGGCAGGGTGCGGGAGTCCTCGCTGCGCAACGCCCAGGAAGCATTGGTGCGCGCCGATCGTGTGGTCAAGAGCCAGCCCGAGGACATGCATCGGGTGACCCTGGAGCGGCTCACCGTGGCGCTGTGCCGCTGGTACAACTGAGGGCCGATCGACTTGCACGTGCGACGGGTTGCGTTTTCCGCAACCCGTCGCGATAGCAACGGAGAGTGGTCAGCCTGAGATCGAGGCGGCGAGCCGGGACTTGCGCCGGGCAGCGGCGTTGGGGTGGAGGACGCCCTTGGCGCAGGCCATGTCGATCTTCTTCTGAGCGGCGCGGAACAAGTCGTCGG
>CAZAHX010000127.1:0-2782 GCA_964485005.1 uncultured Acidimicrobiaceae bacterium
AAAACGAAGACAGAAAGTGGTCCGATCGGCGAGCCTAGGGTCGTCTCGCGATCGCGGACCAAGGGAGGAGCTTTGTGGGCCATGTCGCTCGTCTTGGGAGGCCGACTACCGCTCGCTGACGACTTCCCAGCTCTTCCAGGCTCCCAGGGGGTGGGGTCGTGCGTAGAAGAACCCCTGTCCGAAGGGGACACCAAGCTCGAGGAGGGCGCGGTGCTCGCGCTCCGTCTCCACTCCCTCCCCGATGAGGACGATGTTGAGCTCCTCGGCCATCGCCAGTAGGGCCCGGACGAACCCGCGCGAGCTGGGGGACTGCTCGAGATCGGTCACCAGGGACATGTCGAGCTTCACCACGGATGCCTCGAGTCGCACGATGTGCCACAGATCGATCTCGGCTGCACCGATGTCGTCGATTGCCAGGCGGACGCCGCGTCTCCTGAGCCGATCGAGGTTCCGCTTCGTCTTCTCGTAATTCTTGATCGTCGCAGTTTCCGACAGCTCGAGAACTACCCGCTCGGCAGGAGCTTCTGCGAGCGCTGTGACCAAGCGGGACGAACCCAATGTCTCTTCGGAGAGGTTCAGGGTGAGAAACTGCTCGTCGTTCTCGGGATGGAAGCCCCGCAGAGCGGCATCGACACAGCGAAGCTCGAGGTCCAGCCCCCGCCCGGAGATCCTGGCGACCCGGAACCAATCTTCGGTGGAGGCGAACGGGAAGCGAGCAAGGCCTTCGTATCCGATGACCGCCTGCTCGCCGTTTTCGTGAGCCTTGATCCCGACGATGGGCTGGTAGATGATCGGGGGCCCGCCCGCTTCCAACAGGTCGGCGATGTCTGCGGGAGTCGGCCGTGTCTCCGCCGTGTCGATGATCAGATCCGAAGTCGTCGGGACCGCTGCGTCGGGCGCGAGGGGAAGAGTCAGGGTGAACACGCTGCTCGAATCTCTCCGCTCGTAGGTGAGGTCGCCGCCCATGACCCGAGCCAGCCGCCGCGCCACCGACAGCCCGAGCCCCATCGCCGAGGGAATCGCGTCTGTGCCTTTTCGGGTGTAGTACGGCTGGAAGATCTTGTCCTCGAAGCCGGCCGGGATACCCGGACCGTTATCGGAGACGCTCACGACCGCGTCGGATCCCTCGGCGATGGCAACGGTGATGTGAGCCCCGCCATAGGCGACTGCGTTGCGAAGCAGGTTGCGAAGGATCTGGATGGCGCGAGCGGGGTCGCCGAGAGCCACGGCATTGCCCTTGATCTCCAGTCGGGCGAGCTCCGAGCCCTCCCAGCCCTGGACGGCGCTTTCGATGGCCTCTCTCAGGTCGAGTTCGACGGTCTGCAGGGTGAGTCCGGTCATGTCCGAGCGTGCGGCGACCAGGAGGTCTTCGGCCACATGACTGGCTTCTTCGGCCTGGATGGCGAGAAGCTCGATGAGCTCGCTTCTCTCCGAGGCGGTGAACTTCCGATGACCGTCGTTGAGGAGCTGAGCAAAGCCGAGAACCGCCGCCATCGGGGTGTTGAGGTGATGGGATGCCCCGTTCAAGAACCGGTCCTTGGCGCGTCGCAACGCCTTCTCGCGCCGCAGCTCCTCCTCGACGATGACCTGTTGTTGCCTCTGACGAAGGCCGCGGTAGAGGAGCAGCAGGATCAGCGCGGGCAGACCGAGCCCCACGAAGAGACGTGCGGCTGCGGACACCGTTTCCACTCCTTGTCTGACGTTGATGATGTGCACCTGGCGCTCGTCACGGATGCGCGAGGCGACGCCCGTCAGCGAGGCATATGGGAAGGGATCGGTATCGGCATGGATGGTTGCGATTTCTCCAGATGTGAGCCCGTCGGCAATGCGGACGACCTGGCCGCGATAGTCGAAATGAGCGCTTCTGACGGGTTCGGGGTCCTCGACCAACGAGATGAGCGTCTCCACCCGTGTCTCGAGTTCGTCGATGCGACGCCACAGAGAGGCGGCCGCAGCTTCGACTTCCTCACGGTCGGCCACATCCTCTTCCCAGGCCCGGGCGACCACCACCGACTGTTGGCTTGCCGCCTCGGTGACTGCCGCCGCGCTCAGCACCGACTCGGCCGCACGCTGCACCGCCGCATCGTCTGCGATCTGCCGCCCCCCTTCGGCGTCGGCGAGCACGATCGCCGCCCCCGCCAGAAGCACCACCAGGGCGATCTGTGCGACTCGGGCGGACATGATGCTCTGAAGACGGTCCATCAGGCCTCCGCGTCCCTGTCACCGGGAATCTCGACCCAATCGTCTAGCTCCGGCACTTCCTCGGCGTCACGACGGAGGCGTAAGGCCAGACCCAGTCCGAGGGCGGCGGTCAGGGCGAGCGGGACGAGGAGCCCTGCGGTGGTTCGCCCCAGGGCGCGCAGGAGTACCTCGAGGAGGACGATGGGGGAGAGGACGGCCTGGGCGAACACGGGGGGCAGGGCACGGTCCGCGACTTCGATGAGTCCTGAAGAGATGGCGATCTCGGAGAAGGGCTCGCTCTCGCCGAGCTTTCGTGGAGGCGCCGCGGCCAGTGTCGACTCCTCGTCGATCCCCGACGACGCCGTCGATCCTGGCGAGCCGGTCGGGGAGGTGGTGCCGGTTTCTTGTCCAGTGGTGTCGGCGCCGGCGGCGATGGTGGTGGTCGAGGTGGTGACGGGCGAGGGGTCGGGATCGTCTGTGGTGGAGCCGCCCTGGGCCAGGGTCGTCGTGGTGGTCGTGGTGGTCGTCGTGGTGGTCGTCGTCGTAGTAGTGGTGATCAGCGTCAGATCGGGGAGCAGGGTGGTGGTGGTCGTGGTGTCGG
>CAZAHX010000127.1:2882-6181 GCA_964485005.1 uncultured Acidimicrobiaceae bacterium
GTAGTGGTGATCAGCGTCAGATCGGGGAGCAGGGTGGTGGTGGTCGTGGTGTCGGTAGCGGTCACGGTGAGCGGCCAGGGTTGCGATTCCAGCAACGAGCCCAGCAGGTCGACCTCCTGGACCATGATGGTGTATTCGCCGGGCGCCGTCAGGGAAGAAACCGAGACCTCCATGTCGGAGAACCAGGTCCCCACTCCACAGGAGATGGTCAGGCCATCAAACGTCACGGTGATGTTCACCGGGTCGTCCGAGGTTGCGGTGAGGCAGGTAGTCAAAATTCCGCTGTCGACGGTGACCGTCGCCAAGACGGTCCCACCGGGGGTGGTCTCCCCCGAGGCCGGCTGTATCGAGGAGATGGCGGCGTGCGCCACCACGGCCAGCCCCACCAACGCAGCCACCAGGGCGCCAGCGACCGAGATTGCTCGCCAAGCTCTGCGCTGCGTCTCCGAGCTGACCGGGCGATCAACCCCCGGACTGTGGACGCGTTTGCCGATACTTATCCACAGGCTAACCCGAGTTGCAGGGCCCGTACATGGGGTTTTCCGGTGTGGTGGGGCCCTAGCGGGCGGTCAGACGCCGGGTTCCCGTCCCCAGCCGGCGAGTCCCTCGGTGGCCTCGTCGAAGTGGGCGGCGAGGCGGTCTGCGTACTCCCGTGCCGGGCCCTCCCGAGTCCTCTGCATCACCCGGGAGAAAAAACCTGCGAGCGCGACCTGGTCGACCTCCGGTGGCGGGGGCCAGGGGGCGGTGATCCGATCGGGGGAGTCGAGGTGCTCGCTGATGAACATCTGTAGCCAGCCGTAGGAGATGGCGTCGATGGTCTTGTGGGTGATGGGGGATCGTTTCTCGCGCGAGCACGACTCGATGAAGCGCTGGAGCTCCTCCGGGCCCAGAGCTTGCTCGGGTGCAGGCGGTGTGCTCATGGCCGTACCTCGCCAGTCAATCTACCGGCCGGGGCCGGGATCGCCACGGGTTTCACGCCAGGGGGAGTGGGGGTTGCCACCAAGGAGGCACATCGTCGGTATCCACCGATCCCACCCACTTCACCCACCAGAACCCCCGTCTACCTGGCGCGACCAGCCTCACCGGGCCGCCGTTGCCGTCGGGAAGGGGCGCTCCGGCCAGGTGGGTCGCCAGGAGGAGATCGGCCCCGTGCGATCTCGGAAAGCGCCGCCAGTAGCCGGTGACGGAGCGGACCACGATGCTCTCCGAACTCGCACCGTCGAGGAGTCGATCGAGACGTGCTCCCGACCAATCCTGTGTGCTGTACCAGCCGCCGGTGCAGTCGAGGGTGGCCTCGACGGTGTCGCCGAAGGTGGAGATCTCGTCCACGCGGTAGCCCCGGCCGGCCACCATGACCACATGGGTGGAAGCGTCGAGGTGCTGCACGCGATCGTTGAGCCACTGCGTGGCAGGGATCAGCGAGGCATCCGAGATCTCGTGCGACCCGGTGAAGCGGCGTCTCGACCCGGGCAGGCCGGTCAGCGCCCAAACACCCTCCGTGAGCAGATAGGCGACGCTTCCCGCCCCGAGCACCGATGCGGCGCGGATGAGATTGCGCCGGCTCAGGTCTCCCATCCTCGGCTTCACCGGGCGTTGCGCATAGTGCACCGCCACGAGGACGAGGGAGGCCAGGCCAGCACCTACATGAACCTGGGTCATGGTGAACGGCCCGGCCCGATCGGCGATCCCCGAGACCAGGGTCACACCGCTCACGATGGTGATGAGCGCGGTCACAGAGAGGATGATCGATATCCCGCGCCCCGGCGTGTCCCTAGCCAGGCCGCGCCGAGCGATCATCGACTTCCAGGGAGAGAGCACCAGCATGGCCAGGCCGATCACCCCGTGGGCGACCACCACCCAACGACCCGTCTCGGTCCCAATGGTGAATGCGATGAATCCCGACACCACCGCCATGACGGCGAGACCGAGCAGGGCGAGATTGGTCTGTCTCGAGGTCACCTCTCAATCATCGTCGTCGTAGCCCTCCGATGCCCGCGTTGACCGGGTCGGTGGGCTCGCAGAGGTCCGGCTAGGTTCACCCGGCGATGAGTGAGCGTCTCGACCAGTGGATGGACGGCTACGTCCTCGCCTGGAGCAGCAACGAGGAAGAGCACATCAGGGCCCTGTTCACCGAGGACGCCGTCTACGACCCCCAAACCGCAGACGGGGAATGGGACGGGATCGAGGAGATCGTCGCCCGCTGGCAGGAGATCGACGATGATGAGGACAACTGGGCTTTCCAATGGCGCCCCCTGGTCGAGACGGACGGTCTCGCCATAGTCACCGGTCGCACCCGCTATGAGGAGCCACCTGCCAGTTATCGCAACCTGTTCGTGATCAGGTTCTCCGACGACGGCCGGTGCTACGACTTCACCGAGTGGTACATCGAGGAGGAGGCGTGACCGGCCCTCACACCGCTTTCGTTCTCGGAGGGGGAGGACGCTGGGGCGCGGTCGAAGTGGGGATGCTCCAGGCGCTCGACGAGGCAGGGGTCAAGCCCGAGTTGATCCTGGGGACCTCGGTCGGCGCATTCAACGGGTCGGTTATCGCCGACGACCCGGGACCCCCGGGGGTGGAGCGACTCACCGCCTTCTGGGACGAGGTCACCGGGGCCGATCTCTTCGGCGGCACCCTCCTCGGCAGGATGAGAAGCGTCGCCACCCTCAAACCGGCCCTGCATGAGACCTCCGAGATCAGGAGGATCCTGGAGAGGGTTCACGGAGACAGGCTCATCGAAGACCTGGTCATCCCCTTTCAGTGCGTGGCCGCCTCGATCGAGCGCTCGGCCGAGCATTGGTTCAGCACCGGACCGGTGGTCGACGCCGTCCTCGCCTCGTCCGCGGTCCCCGCTCTCTTTCCCCCCGTTGAGATCGGGGGGGAGCACTTCTACGACGGGGGCCTGGTCAACTCGGTTCCGTTGGCGCGTGCGGTCGAGCTGGGCGCCTCGGTGGTCTTCGTCCTCCAGGTGGGCAGGGTGGAGACGGCGTTGCGGCCGCCAGAGAAGCTGCACGAGGCGGCGCTCATCTCCTTCGAGATCGCCAGACGCCATCGATTCGCCACCACGATGGAGCACCTTCCCGAGGGCATCGAGGTTCATCTCCTTCCCTCGGGCAACCCGGTGGCGTTCGACGACCGGCGTCAGCTGCGCTGGAGCGACACCGGCTCGACGGCGGCGCTGATCGAGGGCGCATATGAGGCGAGCCGGGAGTACTTGAGACACGCAGGCCCGGCGTGAGGCCGCCACACCGCTGGCTGCGCCGGCTGGTGCTGGATCCGGCGGTGGTGTTCGGAGTCATCGT
>CAZAHX010000128.1:0-6178 GCA_964485005.1 uncultured Acidimicrobiaceae bacterium
CCACCCACCGACCGGAGGAGGCAGCTGCTCACCCGCCCCGGTTCCGGGTCCTCCGGGAGTCTCTCCTCCGGACAGCCCCCTCGCGAGAACTGCTGCTCGAACGTCTCAGTTCCGAAGAGATCAAGGGACTGCTCACCGAGCGACTCGGAGGAGAACCGTCAGCCCCGCTAGCGGACCTGCTCACCGAGCGCTCCCAGGGCGTCCCGCTCTTCGTCGAGGAACTCGTGCGGTGGCTCCTCGACAACGACAGGCTCGTGGAATCCGAGGGGCGGTGGGATCTGAGCCCAGAGGAAGAGATTGGCCTCCCGCCCCTGGTCCGTGACACCATCCTCGGGAGGCTCGACCGCCTCTCCCCAGCAGCGCGTCAGGCCCTCGAGGTGATCGCGGTGGCTGGGGACTCTCCGCTCCATGTTCTTCAAGCGGTGGCGTCCGAGCACTTCGGCGAAGGCCTCATCCAAGGGGGCTTGGTCGCCGAAGAGGTCGAAGGTGCTTTCGCTACCTACCGACTTGAGCATCCGCTGGTCCACGAGGTCACCTACGAGGAAATCGCCCCTTCCCGGAGGAGCCGCCTCCATCTGGCGCTGGCCGAGACCTACCAGTCGACGGGAGATCGGATCACTGCGGCCACCCATTATTTGGCGGCCGGACCGGGTGCCGAAGGGGGAGCGGTCAATGTGCTGGTGGCGGCCGGTGAAGAGTCGCTGCGACGATACGCCGACGAGCAGGCCGCCCAATTCTTCCAGGCGGCGCTCGCTGACAGGGGGAAGAATCGAGCGGAGATCCCGAAGCGAGCGCTACTGGGCCTGGGCCAGGCCCGATATCGGCTGGGTCAGCTACCCGAAGCGATCCAGGCCTTGAGGTCGATGCTCGAGTCGGAGCTCGATGTCGACGATCCCCTCGAGCGGGCGCGTATCCACCGTCTGATCGCCAGCGCCGAGAGCGAGCGGGGTGACTTCAAAGCGGCGGACCGGGAGCTGGAAGCCGGATTGTCGATAGTGAGCGACCTGCCCCCCTCTGAAGAGCGTCTGGAGCTCCTCTGGATCTCTGCGATGACTACTGCCCGCCGCCCCGACCTGGTGGCGATGTGGCGGGAAGCCGACTCCTTCCTCCGGGAGGCGGCCGAGGTCGGGACGCTTCGTGCCGATGTTCAAGGGGGGATCGGCCGCGCCTCTTTTCATCACCACAAGGGTGAATACTCGGTGGCGTCCGAAGTCCTGGAGGAGTTGGTGGCACCCGCGGAACGGCTGGGAGATGCTGAGCTGCTCAGGCGGGTTTATGACCTCAGAGGTGTCATGGCCGCCGCCCGCGGAGACCTGGAGGCGCTGCGGGCCGCCAATCGTCGCAGTCTCGACCTGGGGCGTCGCGTCGGGGTCCCCGGCTGGAGCTACCGCCTTTACATCAGCCAGTTCCTGGAGGCCTTCCTCTCCGGCGAGTGGGCTCGGGCCGGGGAAGTCCTCAGGGAGGCGAGTATGGCTACCGAGAAGGTGCAAAACCCGCGGACCGTCCCCGCGGTTCCCGCTCTCGAGGCCATGCTGGCGACCTTCCAGGGCGACTTCGACAAGGCCGCCGACGACCTGGATGCGGGGCGCTCGCTTCTCGCCGAGGGCCTCCCCGCCCGCAGTCTCGCCGGGATGATCCTCGACGCGGTCACCGCGCTCCTGGCCCTGGAGCGGGACGCCCCGGCCGCGGCGTTGGCCGCCATCGAGCCGATCGGCCCGTACTTGGAGGCCGTCCTGCCCCCCTGGGGTGTGGTCGCCCTGGCGGAGGCCACAGCCGGGGCGGGTCGCCCGGATACTGCCCGCCGGTCGGTCGCCCGGTTGCAGGCATCGGGTCCTGAGGGGACCTTCCCGGCGGCGATGACCGAGCGTCTCCGTGGTCTGATCGAGACCTCCGAGGGCCGCACCGACGACGGCATCGAGACACTCCTCCGGGCGAGCCAGCAGCTCGGACGCCTGAGGATGCCCTTCGAGGAGGCCCGGGTGACGATTGAAGCCGGGGAGGCGATGGCACGAGGAGCGCCCGACCGGCTAGAGACCTTCGCCGGAGAGCTCTCTCGCGCTCATGAGGTGGTGGCTCGGCTGGGGGCACGTCGATACGAGGAACGCGTCAGCGCCCTGCTCGATAAGGCCGGGGCGCCGATCGCGGTGCGGGAGGTACCTACCGAGCCGGAACTCACTCCGAGGCAGAAAGAGGTGGCGGAGTTGGTGGCAAAAGGGCTCTCCAACGCCGAGATCGCCGAGCAGCTCTTTATCAGCATCCGCACCGTCACCAGTCACCTCGACCACATCTACACCAGGTTGGGGATCAATTCCCGGGCTGCCCTGGCGTCCTACGTGACCGAGCTTCGTCATGCCCGGCAGCTGCCGAGCACCTGAATTACGCAATCCATCCGATGACAACCAAAGCCCCGAACACCAATCATGAAGGAGGCGGAGAAGGAAAGAGACCCGGATGACTGTCACGACCAGCAAGTATCTACTTTCGCTCGAGGATCCCGAGTGCCGCGACCCACGCCGAGCAGGAGGGAAAGCGGCCATGCTCGCCTCACTCCTTCAGGAGGGGTTCGACGTCCCTGAGGGGATCGTGCTTACCACCGAGGCGTTCGCGGCCGCCGGCAGAGATCCCATCCTCCCCGAAGGGGTAGAGCGGGCCCTGCTCCAGGTGGCCGACCACTTCGACGGCGCCCCGCTGGCTGTGCGCTCCTCGGCCGAGGCCGAGGACCTCGCCGAGACCTCCTTCGCCGGGCAATACGAAACGGTGCTCGGGGTGCGCAACCCCAAAGAGCTCACACAGGCGGTCGTCCACTGCTGGACCTCGGCCTCCTCGGAGCGGGTGACTGCCTACCGGAACCATCGCCACGGGAAGGCTCTCGGGGGGATGGCGGTCCTCATCCAACGTCTTGTAGAAGCCGAAGCGGCCGGAGTGGCCTTCACCGCCGACCCGGTCTCGGGTGATCCCTCCACGACCATCGTGGAGGCGGTGGCGGGTCTCGCTGACCGGGCGGTAGCCGGAGAGGTCACCCCCGAGCGGTGGATGACCGAGGGGGGCGGCGAGCCCGAGCGGGAAGGACCGCCTGAGCCGGTGCTCAAGCCCTCCCAGGCGAAGGAGGTGGTCGGTCTGGCCCGGCGGGTGGCCGACCACCTCGGGGCTCCTCAGGACGTGGAATGGGCGGTGGCCGACGGGCGGGTGTGGCTCCTCCAGTCCCGACCCATCACCACCCTGCCGGACGACGGTGTGGAACCGATCCCCGTCCCGGTGGAGATCCCCGATGGCTACTGGGAGCGGGAGACCAGTCACGCCCCCCTTCCCCATTCCCCGTTGTTCCGCTCTTTCGCCTTCCCCCTCCGCAACAGGGTGGTACCGAAGATGTTCGAGGAATTCGGAGCTCTCCCGGAAACGATCGAATTCCGTGAGATCGGCGGCTGGGAGTACATCCGCCTGGTCCCACCAGGCGGGAAGGACCGTCCCGCCCCCCCGGCCTGGGTTCTGGGCCTGCTGGCCCGCATCCACCCGGCCATGCGACGGCGGGTCAAGGCTGCTCGCGAGGCCATCGAGACCGACCGGTCCAGCGAGTACCTGGAGCGCTGGCAACGGGAGTGGCGCCCAGAGTTCGAGGCGGAGATCATCCGGCTTCGGGACACCGACCGATGGGCCCTGTCCGACCAGGAGCTCGAGCAGCATCTCAGCGAGTTGCTGGCCTACATCGATCGGGCCGCCGAGGCCCACTTCCTGTTGCACGGGGCTCTCATGGTTCCCACCTATGAGCTGGCATTGGCTTGTGAGGAGCTACTCGGATGGGAGGAACATCGCATGTACGAGCTGCTGGGCGGCCTCTCCACGATGTCCACCCAGCCGGCCAGGAGACTGGCCGAACTGGCCGCCGAGACGGCGGACCGGCCTTGGCTGCGAGAGCTCCTCGACCGGGTCGGACCGGGCACCTGGGACCGAATCGCCGAAGAGGACCCGGTATTCGCAGAAGCGCTTGAGGCCTACCGGCACGAGTACGGCTGCCGGGCGCTCCGGTACGAGGTCGCCGAGCCCACCCTCGGAGAGGATCGAGCGCTGATCCTCCAGTTGATCCGAGAGCAGATCAAAACCTCTTTCGACCCAGAGCAAGTGGCTCGCAAGGCACAGGAGACGCGCGAGCAGGCCCTGGAGGAAGCAAGTCAGGTGCTCGCCTCCCGACCGGAAGGGGACCGGCGCCGGTTCAATGAGGCGCTTCGCAAGGCCGAGGCCGCCTACCCGGTTCGCGAGGACAGAGAGTGGTACACCATCAGTGCCACGCTGGCGCTGGTTCGGTTCATCGCCCAGGAGCTGGGAAGACGAATGGCCGAGCGAGGCCAAATCGAGCAGCCGGACGACGTCTTCTTCCTGGAGATCGACGAGGTCCGGGCGGCGTTCCGCGAGGGAAATGACCAGCGAGCCCTGGTCCGCACCCGCCGGGGGGAGCGGGTCTGGGTGGAAGCTCACCCCGGGCCGCCCTCCTACGGCGAGCACCCCGGGCCTCCTCCGCCGCTCGACGCTCTCCCCGAGGAAGCCCGCCTGGTGAACCGGACCATTGTCTGGTACATGGACCGGGTCTTCGAGACTGAGCGGAGTGGAACCTCCCAGGACCCGGGCGCGCACGTCCTCCGGGGGATCGGGGCCTCGGCCGGTCGCTACGAGGGGACCGTCCGTGTGATCATGGGGGAGGACGAGTTCGGAAAGCTGGAAGCGGGGGACGTCGTGGTCTGCCCGATCACTTCACCGGTCTGGTCTGTCGTCTTCCCCAACATGGGAGCCCTGGTCACCGACACCGGCGGCATCCTCTCCCACCCGGCCATCATCGCACGGGAGTTTCGAATCCCCGCCGTAGTCGCCACCGGCAACGCCACCTCACTGCTGCGAGATGGCCAAACGGTCGTGGTAGACGGACGGACCGGAGCCGTGGAACTGGTCAATGCGCAACACGGTTCTCAGCTTGAGACAAATCGCAAGTAGGAAAAGGAGGCGCGATATGACGACTATGGAAAGGACAGGGGTAGACCTTCCGCAACGGTCAATCTGGTACAAGCTCGGTTGGTGGTACCTGGTGACTATCGCCGCGCTGAGTCTCCTGAACCACGTCGTGGGGGCGCTGGGGGTCTATGGAGGGGACGACCTGCTGGTGTTTGTCGGTTATGCGACCGTGAATGTCTACGCACTGGCCGTCCTGCTCGTCAGCTACCGGCGTGGCGAGCGGTGGGCTTGGTGGGCTACCTGGGCATTCGTCGCCAGCTATGCATTGGCCCCCGTCTACGACACTGAAATTGGTCCCTTCTATCTGGGGGCGGCGGCCCTCATGGCGTTAGCTCAGCTGTCCACGTGGTCGGCGTTCCGGCAGCCCTGATCAGGAGAATGAGATGAGACGGCGGAACCGCAGGAGACGAGACGCATTCAGGAGCGAAGTGCCAGAGAGCTCCTTTGAACTGGAGCTCAGCAGGGAAGAGATCATGGCGGATCTCGAACCGAACTGGCCGAGCTGGACACCCACTCCCGACGATGCCACGAATGACTCCTCGGATGTGGCCGCCTGACCCCACGGATCGACCGGCGCCGCACCGCCGGTCGACGAATCGGACTGAACTGGTCGGGTGTCGCAGTTGATACGGCGCCATACCCGAACGACCCGTCGGCAGGCGACCGAACAGGCCTGACCAGGACTGGTGCCCAGATGCTGAGAACTGGTGCCGAACACACCGGAACCGTAACTTCGCCGAATCTCCACTATTACAGGGCATTTCTGCGAACTCCGCCTCGGCACCAGTCGACCTTCCAATCCGACGAGTCAGCCCCGCTGCAGACACCCAGAGAGCAGAAGCCCCTGCTCAGCAGGGGCTTTCTCTTGGTAGCGGAGGCGGGATTTGAACCCGCAACCTTCTGGTTATGAGCCCTACGAGTGGCTTCTGAGCGGGTTGACTGGGGGCGATTAGTGATGATCGACGTCGGCACAGTCCAGAACAGCTGCCAATGGGTGACAGGCAATGTTGGGGCGTGCCGGGGCCGTTCGTCATCAGTCTGTCATCAGAAGTGATGTGGAGGCGTGGCCTCGTCCGGTAGCCGGCGTTGGTGTGGCACCTCGAGGTCAGCCGCGTTGTGGACTTCGGTCGCTGCCGGTTCGGGCCGAACGGAAACGTGAGGATGCCCGGGTGAGCTGCGA
>CAZAHX010000129.1:0-6173 GCA_964485005.1 uncultured Acidimicrobiaceae bacterium
ATCGAGCATGGACTCTCCCTGATGGCGGATGGGGCGGACATAGTCGACGTAGGAGGGGAGTCGACACGCCCCGGGGCGGAGCCGGTGGCCTCCGACGAGGAGATGGCGAGGGTCCTTCCTGTCGTCGAGGCGCTGGCCGGCAGGGGAGTCCGGGTGAGCATCGACACCTCAAAGCCCGAGGTCGCCGAACAAGCCCTTTCCCGGGGAGCAGAGCTCGTCAACGACGTGATGGCCTGCCGGTCCGAGGGCATGACCGGTCTCATCGCAGATGCCGGATGCGGGGTGATCTTGATGCACATGAAAGGAAAGCCTCGCCATATGCATCTCGATCCCTCTTACGAAGACGTGATGGAGGAAGTGGAGGACTTCCTCGAGGAGCGCATCGAAGCGGTCGTCGCCGCCGGCGTGGATCGCTCCCGCGTCGCGATCGACCCGGGAATCGGGTTCGGGAAGAACAAGGACCACAACCTGGAGCTGCTCCGAGGGCTGGGGCGCCTGTCTCGCCATGCTCCAGTGGTTCTCGGTACTTCCCGGAAGAGGTTCCTGGGGACCCTGGTCGAAGCTCGCTCTACTGCAGATCTCGATATGGCCACCGCCGTCACCACGGCCATCGGTTTTCTCAATGGCGCCCGGGTATTTCGCGTCCACGACGTCGTCCGCTCCCGGCGAGCCTTGGCCCTTGCCACAGCTATGGTGACCCGATAGATGGGACGCATGGCCGCTGGACTGAAACCTCGGGGTTTCAAGTGGGTCATCGCCGATCGTCTCGCCGTGTCCGATCGGGTCGGCGGCTCCGGATTCCAACATCGCAAGGTGCGCAGGGAGGAGGAGATCACCTGGCTCGTGGAGGAGGCCGGCATCAACACCATCGTCTCGATGCTTCCCGGCAATCAGAACCTGGCCGCTTACCGACAGGCGGGGATCGCCACCTATTCCTGCCCCGTGAGCAGCCCTGTGGAGCCGACGGACGTCAAGAAGTTCGTCAACACCCTGAATCAGGCTATGGGCCGTGGCCATGCTCGTGTCCTCGTTCACCGCGAGTCGGTGGACGACACCGTCGGAGGGCTCCTCGGAAGCTACCTGGTGAGCTCTGGCCTGGTGGAGAATCCGATCCTCGCCCTCGCCGTCATCCAACAGATCTTGGGGCGCGCCCTGGGCCCCGAGGGCCGGTCGCTGATCCCGGCGACTTCCGCCCCGTGAGCGACCACATCGAATTGACGGGCATCGAGGTCTATGCCAGGCACGGCGCCCTCGAGGATGAGCAAGTCAAGGCTCAAGTGTTCCGGGTGGACATGAGGGTGTATGCCGACCTGGGTCCCGCAGGCAGAAGCGACGACCTCGACGACACCATCGACTACCGGGATCTCGCCGACCAGGTCAAGGAGACGGTGGGGGGCGAGTCGCACAAGCTCATCGAGCGGGTGGCGGAGCGTGTGGCCGAGGTGGTGCTGGGAAATACGAAGACCACCCGAGTGGTGGTCACCATCCACAAGCCATGGGCAGAGCTGGGCGCGGTGCTCGATGACGTCTCCGTGACGGTCGATAGAAGTCGTTGACCCGTTACGCCATAGGCCTCGGGTCCAACCTCGGCGATCGCCTCGAAAACCTGCGTGTCGCACTGGCCGGTCTCCGCTCGCTGGGCACCGTGGCCTCGGTATCCGGGGTGTACGGGACCGAGCCGGTGGGCGGCCCCGCCCAAGGCCCCTATCTCAATGCGGTGGTGGTGCTGGATACCGATCTCGACCCCCCCGCTCTACTCGAGTCGCTGGCCTCGATCGAGGCGAGCGCCGGCCGGGCCCGGGAGGAGCGGTGGGGGCCCCGTACTCTCGATCTGGACATCCTGGCCTCCGACGCCGGGGAAGTGAGTACCCGCACCCTGGAAGTCCCTCACCCACGCGTGGGCGAGCGGGAGTTCGCCTTGAGGCCCCTCGCCGAGGTCTGGCCCGACGCCCCGGTGGGGTCGGGCGTGACCGCCGCCGACGCCCTGGCGAGGGTGGGGTCTCAGGGTGTGGCACGGCTTGCTACGTCATGGGAGAGGAGGGAGGCCCCGGTGCTGGGAAAGGCCCTGGTAGGGGTGCAGTTCGTCTGGTTCCTGGCCATCGCGCTGGCCATGGCCTGGGACGGGTCGCTGCCCGAGGGCGAGGTGGGGCCCACCCGACTCGCCGGTCTCGCCCTGGTCGTGATCGGGGGTGGGCTCGCCTTCGTCTCCTCCCGTCGTCTCGGACCCGGGCTCAGCCCCACCCCGGAGCCGAGGGACGACGTCGAGCTGGTGGAGACCGGTCCGTACGCTCTGGCACGCCACCCCATCTACGGAGGAGTGTCGCTTTTCATGCTCGGGACCGCGATGATCCTCGACAGCTTGGCAGGCTCGGTGCTCGCCATCGGCCTGCTCGGGTTCTTCTACCTCAAGTCCGAGTACGAGGAGAGACGTCTCCTCCTGCGCTACCCGCAATACCACGCCTACCGGCAGAGAGTGCCGAGACGCCTCATCCCGTTTCTGATCTGAGCGGCCCAGTTCGACGAGACTGATCCCGTGCTAGGTTTCGAGGATGGTGTGTGGCCGCGGCCCGCCGTTGGTCTCTCCGAGTGACGACCTGCACCCAGAGAGGAGAGACTGACCAACATGGCAAGACGGTCGCGAGAGCATCGCCAGGAGATACCGGGCTACGACGAGAGTCGCCCGTCGCGTGAAGAGCGGAGACAACAGCACCGCGCCACCCGCCACGCCATCAACCAAGCACTGCACACATTTGCCGATCCCGAGGAGATCGTCCTCCCCGAGGAGCGGAGGTCCCGAGCCGATCAGGCAGGCAACGGCCCGTCAGAACCGGGGAAACGAAGGTTCAAGATCTGGAAGACCAAGTTCTGGAAGCGGCGTGATCAACACAAGACACAACTCGCCGAGCTGGATTCGAACTGGCCGGTGATCACCCCCGAGCAGCTCGAGGAGGGCGGCCCCGCCTGAGTGGGTGAGAGGTGACAGACCACTAGCCTCGCCGCCGTGTCCCGGCGTCAGCTCACATGCGATTGGTGATCATCGGGCCCGGGAGGGCCGGGGGCTCGCTGGCCCTGGCGGCTGCCAGAGCCGGACACGAGATAGTCGGTGTCGTCTCCCGACGGAGCGGGCAGGCTTTCGGCCCTGACATCTCCCTCGATGACCCGCTTCCCGATTGTGATGTCGTCTTCATCGCAGTTCGAGACGACGACATCGCAAACGTGGTGGAGAGCCTGCTCCCGGTGCTGGGAGGGGCGGCCATCGTGGCGCACCTGTCGGGCTTCGTGCCGGTGGCGGCGTTGAGCGGCTTACAGCGACACGAGGTGGCGATCGGAGGATTCCATCCCCTCCAGTCCCTCCCCGACCCCGAGACGGGGGCCGACGCCCTGCGCGGCTCGTATGTGGGCATCGACGGGGACCCGCTGGCGGCGGACACGCTGATCCATCTCGCCGACACGCTGGGCATGATCCCCTTCCGATTGGAGGACTCGGCCAGACCGGCATATCACGCCGCCGCGGCCGCATCTTCGAACTTCGTCGTCACCTCGCTCGCCGTGGCAGCCGATCTCTTCGCCGCCGCCGGCGTGGGCGCAGAGGTGGTCCGCCCTCTGGTGGAGCGGGTGGTGGCAAATGTGTTCGAGAAGGGAGCGGAGGAATCGCTCACCGGCCCGATATCGAGAGGCGACATAGAGACCGTGGTGGGGCATCTGGCCGCGGCCCACGAAGTCTCCGAGGAGGTGGGCACCCAGTTCAGCCTGATGGCCGAGGCCACCGCGATCCGGGCCGGCCGGGCCGAGGACCGGCGCAAGTGGAGATAACTCGCACTTTCGACCAGACCCGCGCCCGCTATCGAGGAAAGGTCGGGTTGCTCCCCACGCTGGGGTTCTTTCACGAGGGTCATATCGCCCTGATGGATCGTCTGCGGGACCGATGCGACACCTTGGTGATCTCGCTGTTCGTCAATCCGACCCAGTTCAACGTGCAAGCAGACTTCGACGCCTATCCCCGCGACGAGCAGCGAGACGCTTCACTTGCCGAGGAGCACGGCGTCGATCTCCTCTTCGCCCCGGACCTCCAAGAGGTCTACCCAGGTCCCTCTGTCACCACCGTCGAGGTGGAAGGAGTCACCGTCGCCATGGAAGGGGAGCACCGGCCTGGCCACTTCGTGGGCGTGGCGACGGTGGTCGCCAAGCTCTTTGCCGGGCTCCGGCCCGATCTCGCCATGTTCGGTCGCAAGGACGCCCAGCAGCTCGCCGTGCTCAAGGCGATGGTCAACGATCTCCGCTTTCCCATCGAGATCGCCGAAGCTCCGATCGTCCGCGAGCCCGATGGGCTCGCGCTCTCGAGCCGTAACGTGCGTCTTGACAGAGAGGAGCGAGAGCAGGCCCTGGCTCTGAGTCGGGGCCTCTTCCAGGCGGCGGAGCAGGTCGATGCCGGGGAGCGCTCCGCCGAGCGGCTCGAGGCCACCGTGGCACGGGCGCTGCGTGGCCTGGTCGTCGACTATGTCGAGTTGGCCTCACAGGAGACGATGCGCTCAATAGACGTACTCGACCAGCCCGCCGTGCTCGCCGCTGCCGCCACCGTCGGCGAGGTCCGACTCATCGACAACGTGGCCTTCGACATGGAGGGCGTCCGGCCCCGACCAGATCGCGGCATCCTGCTCGAGGAGCCCAGTCGCCTCTCGGCCCTGCCATGATCGCGATTCCATGACCGAGGGCACCGAGACCACCGACGACCATCTCATCGCGGGGCGGAAGCAGCACCACCAGCAGATTCTCGCAGCAGGGGGATATCCGTACCGCTTCGAGCGATCGGATTGGGCAGCCGACCTGACCGAGCGGTTCGGGAGTTTGGGGCCGGCGACCGAGACCGATACTCGGGTCACCGTCGCCGGTCGCATCATGCTGCACCGGTCGTTCGGGAAGCTTCAGTTCGCCACGCTGCGCGACGAGAGCGGGGCCATTCAACTCTTCGTGGACGAGGGAAGCGCAGGCGAAGAGCTTTCGGAACGGTTCGCCCGACTCGACCTCGGCGATTGGATCGGGGCCTCTGGGAGGGTCATGACCACGAAGCGGGGGGAGCTCAGCGTCAGGGTCGACGAGTTGACCGTTCTCCAGAAGTCCCTCCGTCCCCTGCCCGACAAGTGGCACGGTCTGGCGGATGTCGAGATGCGGAGTCGTCAGCGATACCTCGATCTCATGGTCAACGAGTTGGCCCGCGAGGTCGCTTTGACCAGGGCCGGCATCGTGTCCCAGCTTCGAAGGGAATTCGAGGATCGTGGATTCGTCGAGGTGGAGACCCCGGTCCTTCTCACCCAGGCCACCGGTGCCCTCGCCAGGCCGTTCCTCACCCACCACAACGCCCTTGACGTCGAGCTCCAACTTCGGATCGCCACCGAGCTACACCTGAAGCGTCTCGTCGTCGGTGGGATGGAGAAGGTGTTCGAGATCGGCCGCATCTTCCGCAACGAGGGGATCGATGCGACACACAACCCCGAGTTCACCATGCTCGAGGCCTATCAAGCCCTGGCCGACTACCGAGACATCATGGCTCTGGTCGAGGAGGTGTTCGCCGCGGTGGTCGCCGCGGTCAAGGGCGGGCATGAGATCCAATACCAGGGGCGCTCCCTGTCCCTGGCCGCCCCCTATCGCCGCATCACCCTGATCGATCTGGTGTCGGAGTTCGTCGGGGAGGAGGTCTCGCTGGACACCGATCCGGCCCGTCTGCGCGGGCTGATCGAGGCCGAGGGGCTCGCCGTCGAGCCGGCGGCGGGGCCGGGCGGGCTCATCTTCGAGCTTTATGAACGGGCCCATCGCGAGATCTGGGAGCCCACGTTCGTAGTCGACTTCCCGCAGGAGGTCTCTCCCCTGGCGAGGGCTCACCGCGACGACCATCGGCTGGTGGAGCGGTTCGAGCTGGTGATAGCCGGGTCCGAGTACTGCAACGCGTTCTCGGAGCTGAACGACCCCGACGACCAGCGGGCCCGATTCGAGGCTCAGGCCGCCACCAGGGACGGGGGCGACGCCGAGGCCCATGTCGTCGATGAGGACTACTTGCGGGCGCTCGAGTACGGGCTGCCCCCGACCGGGGGACTGGGGATAGGCGTCGACCGGTTGGTCATGCTTCTCACCGACCAATCACACATCAGAGAGGTCATCTTGTTCCCTACATTGAGACC
>CAZAHX010000130.1:0-6173 GCA_964485005.1 uncultured Acidimicrobiaceae bacterium
ACCCGGCCCGAGCCCACCGCCGGGAAGCTGTCGACCTCGCCCCCATCGGCCGCCGTCCACACGCTCACCGTGCCTTCCCGCCCCGACGAGTACACCGTCTGGCCATCGGCCGAAAACTCCCAGGCATGTGCCTCCCCGGGGGTGCCCGTGGAACTCGGCGACGATCTCCCCCGTGGCCACGTCCCATACGGCCATCGGCCTCTCCCCGGCAACCAGCAAAGAGCCGTCGTGCTTGAGCAATTGCACGAACCCGTCCGGGACCGAGCCAGGATGATTGCTGCGGTTGAACTGGAGGACGACCTCGCCTGTGGCCACCTCGATGACGTACGAGGCGGAGGTGTCGGTGTAGGCGAGGAAGCGGCCGTCGCCGCTCACCGTCCACGGGTCAGCCATGGGCACCAGTTCGGACCACTCCCCCGAGGCCAGGTCGAGGACTCCAACAGTGGCGAAGGTCCCGTCGCAGTCCCCGCTGGGATGGGCGGTGAACGCCCGCCCCCCGGTCACGGCGAGGGTACGGTCAACCTCAAAGGCGGCGATCACGTCGCGGCTGCACTCGACCAGGTCGAAGACCCTGACCAGCTCTCCTGTGGGCGCGTCCCACATGTGAATGCCGAGGTCACCCACCGGGTCGTCGCCGTCGGCCAAGACCCCCGCCAACACGTAGGCACCGTCGTCGGTGAAGTGAGCATCCACGATCAGCGTGCCCCCTGGGCCCTCCCACGCCCACTCCAACCCGCCTTCCTCCATGTCGTAGATCTCGAGCCTGGCCGGGTCGGCGCCGGTGGCGGCGATGAGGGAACGGCCGGGATGGAGGTCGGCTCCGTGAAAATCGTCCAAAGGCCAGGCGTACCTGGACAGGACCCGGTCGGCGGCGAAGGCGCGGTGGAGGATCGACATGGTGTCCGCGGTCGGCTCGGCGAACCGCGTGGAGGCGACGGCGAGCATTTTCGCCAGCGCGGGGTCGGTTGACAGGGCTGCCTCCGCCGATGCAGCCAGCTCCCGGGATCGGGCGACGCTGGCGTTGGCCTCTGCCCGGTTGGCCTGTAATACGGCGATCGCCCCCAAAGACAGACCAACCACTGCCGAGATGCCGAGGATGGTGGTGAGCACACGGCGCCTCCGACGCCGGGCAGCTCGTTCCGCATCGTCGTAGGCCCGGGAGGAATCGTAGAACGCTCGTTCGTCCGGCGTGAGCGACGTCACCTCCGCCCAACCGACGAACGAGGCGAGCCGGCTGCCTCCCAGCAGATAGTCGTCATCGCGCCCATTGGTCTCCCACTCCCCCAGTGCCGCCCGGAACCTCCGACCGAGGATCAGGCCTTCCCTCTCGTCGTCGATCCAACTTCGGAGTCGGGGCCATTCCCGTAGCAGCGCCTCGTGGGGGAGACCTCGATAGTGGGGGTGCGAGAGACGGGGTCGCGATCGCCGAGGAGAAGACGTTCGGAGATGAAGACGTCGAGAACATGGTCGAGGTCGCTCTGAGAGATCCCGAGCGACTCGAGCTCGCTGCGGCGGACTCGCCGCCGGGTGTCATCGCTCTCCTCGTCCACTGTCACCAGGCGGAGCAGGATCTGACGGGCGGCACTCTGCTGGGCGGGTGTGAGATCAGCGAAGAGTGCCTCGGCCCGGTTGGCCAGGGCCCCGGTGACCTCCCCGATGCGCTCGTAATCGGATCCGGTCAACAGATCGCCTGCTCTCCGCTCCACCAGCTCGGTCAAGGCGTATTGCAGCAGGGGGAGGCTGCCGGGTTGATGGGCAACGTCTTCGACGATGCGATGGGGCAGACCGGGCTCCCATCGCAGCCCCACGGCCCGGGCCGGGGCGGTCACCATCTCGATCAGCTCATCCCGGCTCGGGGGAAGCACAGTGACCTGACCGTCGCGGATCAGCCGGGCGATCCGCTCATCGCCGAGAGGACGGTCGTAGAAGTCGGCCCGGAGGGTGACCAGTACCCGACCGCCTTTCTCCACCACCTCCACCAGCAGGTCCACGAAGCGTCGCTGCACTTCGGGATCCCCTACTTGGGTGTAGATCTCTTCGAACTGGTCGACCACCAGCACCGGCTCTCCATCGAGAGTCAGCAGCTCAAACCATCCCCCGTTCCCGACGCTTCGAGAGTCGGTGGTCGGCGCCACCGCCTGGAACAGCGCATCAATGGGACTGTGTCCCGGGGTGAATGTGACCACGAGGGATCGCTCGAGTCCCTCCAACTCGCCAGACGCAAGGCGGGGGACGACCCCGGAACGGACCACCGAGGACTTGCCCGATCCCGACGGGCCGACCACCGCCACGAACCGGTTGCGCCGCAAGGCGGTGAGGATGGCCGACACCAGGTCGTCGCGTCCGTAGAAGTCGGCGGCGTCACCTTCGTCGAACGGGCGTAGGCTCCCTTGTACGGGTTTCGGGACACGGCTGCAACCGCCTGCTCGGCGGCATCACCACCCATCGCAGCTTCGAGGTCGCGCACGAAGTCGAGGGCCGACTGATAGCGGTCGTCTGGATCGTTCGCCGTGGCGCGCGCCAGCACGGTTTCGGTGGCGGGATCTCCCCCGAGCAGCTCTTTTGCGAGCACTCCCAAAGCAAAACGGTCGGCGGCGGGTGTCGGACCGGTGGCCGCCTCTTCGGGGGCCCGGTAGTGGGGTGCCGACGACACCGAGTGGACGATCTCGGGTTCGAGAAGCCGGGCCGCGATCCCAAAGTCCGAGAGGTAGGCGTTGCCGCCCCCGTCAAGCAGCACATTGGCGGGCTTGAGGTCGCCGTGGGCCACGCCCTGGGAGTGTGCATGGTCCAGGGCCGTCGCGATTTGGCTGAGGATTCGGCGGGTGGTCGAAACTTCGACCTGGGGGCCCCGCATGGCGTTTGCCAGGGAACCTCCGGGGAGCAGGGCGAGGACCAGGTAGGCGCTGTCCGGAGTCCGCCAGAAGTCGATCAGCGGCACGATGTGGGGATGGGCGAGGCGGGCGATGGTCCGTGCCTCTGCCTCGAACCGCCGTACGAACGTCGGCTCTGCGGCGAGCTCCGGGCGAATCACCTTGATGGCCACCTCCCGTCCCACCGAGGGTTGATAGGCCCGCCATACCACACCGAAAGCCCCGTCCCCGAGCCGGTCGCGCACCTCGTAACCGGGCAACGACAACAGATCGGAGCGACCGTCGAGCGCCGAGCCGGCGTCGAGCCTCAACTCGGGGAAATCAGCGGGGAGGCCGACGAAGACGAGTTGGGCGACCCGTTCCGGGTTGGCCATCCCGCGCAGGTTCACCTCTCCCAGGTGGCGGATCTGCAGCCCAGCAGGCGCGGTAGCGGTCACTTCCCGTTCCGCCGCGGACGACACCAGCACCTGACCCCCGTGGGCGATGGCGCACAGGCGGGCAGCTCGATTGAGTGGCGGACCGAAGAAGTCGCCACCTCTCTCCTCCGCCTCGCCGGTGTCGACCCCGATCCTGACTCTCAGCTCCCCGACCTCCCCCCAGTTGGCTCGTACCACCCGGTTCTGGATGGACTCAGCGGCGGCGGCGGCCGCAACTGCATCGGGGAACACGGCGAGGATGCCGTCACCGGTGTGCTTGAACACTCGACCACCGGCTCGCTCGACCTCCTCGCGGAGGATGGCATCGTGGATGGTGAGCGCAGCCGCCATTGCCTGCGGGTGGCGATCCCAACGCGAGGTCGATCCCTCGATGTCGGTGACCAGAAAGGCCAACCGATGCGTGACCGGTGTCGAGACTCCCACCGACAGCGAGTCGTCCTGCTCCAGGATGCGTAGCTCGAGATCCTGCAGCTCACGCGACGGGGCGACGCCGAGCTCTTCGGCCAGGTAGCTCTCGGTACGCCGGTAAGCCCGTAGCGCTTCGGCCTGACGCCCGGACCGATACAGGGCGAGCATGTGCTGGGCGCGGAACCGCTCCCGGGTGGGATGCTCCTCGGCCAGGGCCTCGAGCTCGGCGACGAGATCGGCATGGTGCCCGGAGGCGAGGTCGGCTTCGACCCTCAGCTCCACCGCCTCGAGACGCAGAGCCTCGAGACGCCTTACCTCCTGTTCGAGACCGGGCACGTCGGGCAGGTCGGCGTAGGGACGCCCCCGCCAGCCGGCCAGCACAACCCGGAGATCGGTGGACACGTCTTCGGCGTCGGTCGCCACCCGGGACCGGGCAGCGGCCAGCTCCTCCTCGAAGACGTTGGCATCGATCGCGTCCGGGTCTACCTCCAGACGGTAGGCGCCACGATCGAACACGACCCGCCCGCCGAGTAGTTGGCGCAGGTTGGAAACGTAAGTCTGCAAACTGGATCGAGTTCCGGGTGAGGCGTCCTCACCCCAAACACCATTGATCAGTCGCTCGGCGGGGATCGGGTTGGGGACTGCCGCGATCAGCAGGGCGAGCAGAGCGCGCTGGCGCGGCCCCCCCAGTGGCAGGATTCCGTCTCCGGTTTCCACCTCCAGGGCCCCCAAGACCCGGATCTGCATCGCGGAAAGATAGCTTGCAACGGCTAGACCCGGGTCCGGAAACCCTATCGATAAACCAGTCACTGGCAATCCAATCACTCCTTGCGCCCTGACCCCAGCTTCGGCGAGATCGCTCAAAGGACACTCAAAACTCCTGGTGGCAGCACACCACGCCTGCTCCTTCAGTCCGGATAGGGATGGAACCGACGCAGAGTGCTGTCATTTGGCGGGACGCCGACGTGACCGGCTATGAGACCGCCCGGCTCCAATTGAATGGATACGTGCTGTCCGGCCCCGGTGACGGGCTGGTCAGTGCCTTCATTGGACAACGTGATCAGCGTCCCCGTCATCACCAGGACAGCCACAACGGCAACGGATCGCCACGATGAGGCCATTGTCATCGTCTCACCATCGATGGGTGACGGACTCGAGCCCTGATCGAGCGCAGGCGTCGGAAAGCGGTCGGCGCCATTCGCATTGTCGCCGACCCTGACGCCCAGCCCCGGCCATTCGCCGAACGCTGTTGACGACGGGGATGCAGATCAGCCGGAGAGCGGTATCGGTGCTCCTGGAGGGCTCGGCTGGTGTTGTAGTCGAACATGTCGGTCTCCTCGCGTCGCTGGCCGTCGCCTTGACGGCGCATCGCCACGAGGTACCGGGACTCTCTCAACGCGTGCTACAGACCCACTCAAGAAACGCTCCAAGCCGGCGAGGCTTCGTTTCGCAGATATCCGGATCGGTTGGCCGCGAACTCAGGCTTCGCTGAGGGTGGCGCCTAGTGCGCGGGCGACAACTCTCGGTTCACGTTTCGTACTTGAAAGACAGATCGAGCCGCACCCGATAGGTGGTGATGCGACCATCCTCGATAGTGACATCTTGTTTGACCACCTCGGCGAGCCGCAGGTCACGCAGTGTGCCGGATGCGGTCTCGATGGCGGTGCGGGCGGCATCCTCCCAGGACTCTTGGCTGGTGCCGATGACTTCGGTGACGCGGTATACGCTCATGGTTCCTCCTCTGCTGTCGGAGACAGGCTATCAACAGGAGTGACCGCGTGACTCGTGGTCGGGTTGGTCACCGGGGTCGTTCGATCGGTTTGCCGTCTCGAATCTGGCGCCGGCGCGGACGAGTGCGACGAGGTGGGGTGGGTCGACCGCGCGGCTCGGACTGGCCGGTCGTGGCTTGGCCCGCCGATCCCAGGCGGGCCCCTCTCCTGGCTGGCCCCGGCCGGTCTATAGCTGAGGCGGAATGATCTCTTTGAACGGGTGGTCGAGGCCGGTGGGCATGAACTGGCCGCGTGGGCCTTCGATCAGACGTTCGGGTCGGGCAGGAGCTCCCGGACCTCTTGTGAACACCGGCAGGTGACGGCGATCTTTGCAGCCCACTCCAGCGCCTCCTCGCGAGAGGGCACGTCGACGACCGAGAATCCGCCGGTGACCTCCTTGGTCTCCGGGTAAGGGCCATCGGTGACCGTCCCGTCGGTGGCCACGACGCTCGCGCTCTGACTCACCACTCCACCGCCGAAACCCACACGCCGGTGTTCTTGGCCTCCTCGACCACCTTGTGCGCGGCCTCGGCCACGTGGGGCGCTCCTCCTCGGGAAGGTCATCGCTCCGTCATCGAACGAGATCAGATAGCGCGTCATCTCATGGCTCCTTGTCCCGGCGGCCTCCTCCGGCCGCGTACTCCTGCTGCTAATGCCTCGCTCCGGATCCGACAGGCTGCGGGGAAGGA
>CAZAHX010000131.1:0-6162 GCA_964485005.1 uncultured Acidimicrobiaceae bacterium
CCTCGAAAGCTCCAATTCCCGCAACCGTTCCTTCGTCTTCGCCGTCTATGCCGACGCCCTGCCGGACGTGATGCCGCGCGTCCTGGAGCAGTTCGCCAAGCGCAGCCTGGTGCCGTCGCGCTGGCACAGCGTCGTCGTGGTGGCACAGCCCCGCGAATCCTGATCGTCGCCTCGAGTGACCAGCGACGTGGCGCAGAAGTGTTCGCCGAGCATCTGACCGACGGCCTACGCGCTGATGGCTGGGTGGCTGACATGGTCGCGCTCGCCGGTACCGATGAGGTGGCCAGGGTCTCTGCCGATGTACTGAGCGACAGGAGCCCGGGAGACATCGGCCGGTTCGATCTCCCGGTGACGCTTGCCTTGCGAAAGAAGATACGGAAGTGGGGGCCCGACATCGTTCTGGCCAACGGAGGAGCCACGCTCCGTTACGGAGCAGCGGCAATGGCCGGAATGAGACGAAAACCTCTGCTCGTCTACTCGAGCATCGGCGAGCCCGAGTATTGGATCAGGGGTCCCCGTCACAGATCTCTGCAGCGCTGGCTCCACGAGAGGGCAGCCCTGGTCGTGGCGGTATCCGAGACAACCCGTCGTCAGTTGATCCAGTATGTGGGTCTCAGCCCATCCTCGGTGCGGGTGGCTCACACCGGTGTCCCCGAAGAGCTCACCAAGATCGAGTCGAGACCGTTCGATGGGACCTTGAGAGTGCTGTTTCTCGGGAACCTGTCGCTCGAGAAGAACCCCCGACAGGCCCTCTCCGCGATCGAGAGCCTGGTTGGGGAGATCGATCCGAGGCTGCGGTTCGTGGGCGCCGGTCCGCTGGAGCTCGAGCTTCGGGAGAGGGTCGCGGCCGGTCTCGATGGTCTCGTGGAGTTCACGGGCACCGTTGAGGACGTCGGCCCTCACCTGGAGTGGGCCGACATCCTGATCCTCCCGTCGGTGACCGAAGGCCTACCCGGTGCCGTGCTCGAGGCTGCCGCAGCAGGCGTGCCCACGGTCGCCTACGACGTAGGTGGAACATGTGAGGCGGTCGTCCAGGGCCAAGCCGGTGTTCTCGTGCCGAGTGGTGATGAGCAAGCGCTGGTTGACGCTTTGAGATACCTGGCATCGAACCCGGACATGCTTGCGCAGCTCGGTTTGGCTGCCCGCACACGCGCCGAGGAACAGTTTCTCATGGGCCACGCCCTCACTCGCTATCAGGAGATCTTCGACGAGCTGCTCACATCGAGTGGCAGGCGCAGGTCGTCGACTACGTCCTATCCCACTGTGACATGAAGGTCGCCCACCTGACAACGGTCGATCTATCACTTCGATATCTGGTCTGGCCACAGCTCCTGGCGGTGATCGAAGAGGGAGGCGAGGTCGTGGGTATCAGCGCGCCGGGCCAGTGGGTCAACGATCTGGAGCAGGCACGTGTTCGCCACGTCCCCCTGCAGAGCTCGACTAGATCGATGAACCCGCTTGCCGACCTGCGGAGCGTTTGGCAGCTCTGGCGGATCCTCCGCCACGAAAAGCCGGACATCCTCCACACCCATAATCCCAAGCCGGGTATCTACGGCCGCCTGGTCGGTCGTCTCGCTGGCGTGCCGATCGTAGTCAACACAGTTCACGGACTTTATGCGACTCCGGACGACCCACCAGGCTGGAGGGCTCTCGTCTACCTTCTTGAGTGGGTCGCGTCGAGGTTCTCCGACGCCGAACTAGTGCAGAGTCGAGAAGATCTCGAGCTGATGAGGCGATGGCGCATCGCCCCTCGTGAGAAACTTCGTCATCTCGGAAATGGTGTTGACCTCCTGCGATTCGACCCGGGGCGTTTCGACGAGTCCGATCGCGAGAGAATCAGACGGGACCTGGATGTCGGTTCGCATGAGTTCCTGATCGGTGTGGTGGGTCGGTTGGTCGAGGAGAAGGGCTACACCGAACTCTTCGAGGCTGCCCGACATCTCGACTCGCGCTGCACACTCATCTGCGTGGGGCCCGAGGATCCAGACAAGGAAGACGCTTTGAGACAACAGACACTGGCCGAGGCCGAGGCCGCTGGGGTGATCTTCACGGGTATGCGCACGGACATCGACGAGCTCTACGCGGCGCTGGATCTATTCGTGCTCCCTTCTCATCGAGAGGGCTTCCCGCGGGCTGCGATGGAGGCGGCCGCCATGGGCCTGCCCGTCATTGCCACCGACATACGCGGCTGTCGGGAGGTGGTCGAAGACGGTGTCAATGGCAGGCTCGTGCCAGTTCGAGATTCTGCCGCTCTCGCTGAGGCGATTGGCGAGCTCATCGAATCCCCGGCGCGACGGGAAGAGATGGGCAAGGCGAGCAGACGAAAAGCGCTGAGCGAATTCGACGAGCGGCGAGTGGTCGATGTCATCATGGAGACCTACAGGGAACTTTCTCGCTCCAAAGGAGTAGACCAATTCGGCGGTGTCGAGAGAGACTCGATCGAAGTTCGCGATGCGGCCCGTTCCGACGTACAGGCTCTCGTCGGTCTCCACATAAGGTCGATCACGTCAGGGTTTCTCCCGTCGTTGGGTCAGGGTTTCATGCGGATTCTCTACAGAGCTCTGGTGAGCGACGAGGATGCCGCGGTGCTCGTGGCCGACGATGGTGATGGTGTGGTGGGTTTTGTCGCCGGTGTCACCGACACTGGTGCCTTTTACCGTCGCTTCATGAGGCGATGGGCCGTCGTGGCAGCCCTCTCCGCCCTTCCGCGTCTCCTCAGGCTCTCCGTCGTCCGGCGCGCCATCGAGACGCTGAGATACGGTGGTGGAGACAGGCAGTCGGGAGCCGAGCTCCTCTCCATGGCAGTGGGCAGCTCGGCGCGAGGGCGGGGGCTCGCGACCAAGCTGGGAGATCGATTCCTCCAGAGGATGGCGGACAGGGGAGTGGATCGCGTGGGGGTCGTGGTTGGAGCGGACAACCATGCGGCGCTGGCCACGTATCGCAGGCTGGGATTCGGTGATGAGAGGCCTATTCAGGTGCATGCCCGAGACCCATCGGTGGAGCTGACATGGCGGGCCTGATCGTGGCATTGATCGTCAGCGCCCTGATCTGCGGCGCCGCAGCTCGAATCCCTGGCCACTCCCCGCTGGCGGGCCCATCGGACAAACCGCCGAAGGCGCACTCACATAGGGAGCTCCCGTCTCCTCTGGGAGGTGTCGGAGTGTTCGCTGGGGTGAACCTCGCCCTCTTGGTCGAGGGCCGGTTCGATCCCGGGATACTTATCGCGTCGGTACTGCTCCTCGCCGTCGGGATGATCGATGACTTCCTCGGTCTGCCCCCGCTGTTGAGACTGCTCTCCCACGGAGCGGCCGGCGTCGTCCTGGTCGCCTGGGGGGATCTCCCTCTCCTTTCGGGTCCGGTCCACGCCGTCGTCGGGGTGGGCGTGGTTGTCGTCTTGGTGAATGCCGTCAACCTCTTCGATGGGCTGGACGGTCTAGCTGGCCTCGCGGCAGTCATTTCGGTGTTGGGGGTCGTCGCCGTGGCGGCCATACGTGACGGATCTCCCACCTCAGGGCTCGCCCTGGCCGGCGCCCTCGCCGGGTTTCTCCTCTACAACTGGCATCCAGCGCGAATCTTCTTGGGAGACAGCGGCGCCTACTTGACCGGGTTGCTCCTGGCCTACTCGATCTTCCAGGCATCCCCGGCGGGCTCCGGTCTCGAAATCGTGCTCGCCTCGGGGGTAGTCGGCGTGTTCTTGGTGGACTTGGTCGCGACCGTTTTCCGGCGTTGGAGGCATGAGCGACCGCTTTTCGAGGGAGACAGGAGTCACATCTACGACCGGCTACGCGACAAGGGCTGGGCGGTCAAGACCGTGGCCGTGGCTTCAGGCGCGGTTCAACTCGGGTTCGTTGTGCTCACGGTCGGGCTGGAGGGGGCGGCCCTCGGGTGGTGGGCGGTTGCCATCGTCGTAGGGACGGGAGGTGCTCTCCTCGCCTCGCTCGGAGGACGGGGTTACCTCTAGAGGTTCCCGACGACGTCCCCGACTGCTCCGGCTCGAGCCTGGATTCGGACGATCGCCTCCACGACCCCATCGACGTCAGCCGGCGGCAGGTGGCTCCACATCGGGAGGCTGAGCACCCTGCCGGCCAGCCACTCGGTGTTGGGTAGTTCGAGGGGCCGCGCGCCAGAGAAAGCGGTTTGCCTGTGAAGAGGGGGTGAGTAGTACTTGCGGGTCTCGATGCCCTCTGCGTCGAGGGCAAAAGCGACTATGTCGCGGTCGACACCGAAGTCCTCGGGCTCGATGAGGATCGTGAAGTCTTTGTAGGAGCTCCGCGACCCTTCCGGCACTTCCTGGAACGCGATGCCCGGTACAGCTTCGAGCTGTCTGCGATATCTCTCGGCCACGGCGTTGCGTGCCGATACTCGCCCCTCGAGATGCTCGAGTGAACCGAGAGCCACAGCGGCATGGAGCTCGGAGAGCCTGGCGTTCAGACCAGGGAATGCCGTGTTGTAGTCGCCGGGGTTTCCATAGTTGCGGGCGACACGCAGTCGTTCGGCCAGTTCGGTGTCGTTGGTGGTTATCAAACCTCCCTCCGCTCCACTCATGACCTTGGTCGGAGTCAGGCTGAAGACCTCGGCGACGCCGAACCCTCCGAGTGGCTTGGTGGCTCCGTCGGACGATGTCAGCGACCCCGCTCCATGAGCCGAGTCGAAGATGAGTTGGGCGCCAATGCGGTCTGCGATCTCCTGGAGCCCGGAGACATCACACGGCACTCCGGAGACGTGAACTCCGACGATGAGCGCCGGTGTGCCGGTCACATCCTCGGGCCCCAAGCACCAGGTGTCGCGGGAGCAGTCTCCGAACACGGTTCTCCGCCCGTTCCAGACAACAGCGCTGGCCGTTGCGGAGAAGGTGAACGACGGCACCAATACCGTCCCGGCTGGGTCCAGTGCCTGGATCACGAGCATCAGCCCGGCGGTGCACGACGACACCGCGACGCAGTGGTCGACTGTGAACGCGTCGGCCACACGGTCCTCGAGCTCCCGGGTCAGTGGGCCGTCCGTTAGGCGACCGGCTTCGAGGGCCGTCTCGATACGTCCGATGGAACTGGACGGGTCCTCGATCGTCGGGCGAGCGAAGGGGAGTCTGGTGTCGAAGGCCGGTTTGCCTCCCAGGATGGCGGGCGCCTCCATCAGCGTCCGGATGTCCCGGCGGCGCTGAGCTCCTCCGGCGTGACTGCACCGTCACCCGGGCGGTCTCGCTTGGACGGCGGGGGCCAGCCGAGGACGACGATCAGCGCCAGGAGTAGCGGCAGCATCTGTGTCCTCTGTCGGGCGAGGATCCCGAGGTTGAGAATCGGGCTGAAGACCACTACGAAACCGGCGACGTAGACCAGTGAGTACATCAGGAAGGGCCGGCTACGAAGCAAGCCGGCGTTCCTGATCATCCGGGGGAGTTTCCACACGATGAGCGCCAGCAGCGCCGTTCCCTCGATCCCACTGGCGAGCGCCAGCGGGCTGAATCCTTCGTGGATCAACGGGCGGAAAACGACCCGCAGGATGCCCTGGGGCGCGTCCCGGATGGTCAGGATCGGGTCGCCTTCGACCGCAGACCCGCCCTGGTTGGTGCGACGGGTCACCTCATCTAGATACGGCTCCAGTTCCAGGTCGTCCGGGTTGAGTCCGATTCGGTCACCGAATAGGCCGATAACCACAACTGCTCCAGCGGCCATCAACCCGAACAAGAGGAGCTTTCGAACCCGGTCTCCCGCTCCTCTGGCTCCCTTGGCGAGGAGCATTGCACCGGCGACCGAGCCCACGAGCAATGCACCGATGTGAGGCCTGATGGCCACCGAGCCGGCGACACCCAGCCCGAACACCGGGATCCAGGAGAATCGGTAGTGCTCGATGAGCCGGGCGGCCCCGTAGGTCGCCAGACCGATGAAGAAGACCATGATGGCGTCCTTGCCTATCGACGAGGGCCAGAACACCAGACTGGGCATGAAGAGTACGAAGATGGCGTAGAGCTTCAACCTTCCGTTGGGGAATGCCCGCCGGAATGCGGCATAGAAGAGGAGCTGGCCTAGGAAGGCGACCATGGCGAAGATGAGGAAACCGCCCAGCAGGCCGGGTGTGTACGGGGTGTACAGGAAACCGGTGATCACCTCCTCGTCCTCGGAGAGGAGGGCCGCCGCGCGGCGCAGGAAGGTGGGGGTTTCGACG
>CAZAHX010000132.1:0-6153 GCA_964485005.1 uncultured Acidimicrobiaceae bacterium
GCTCACAATTCCACTCACAGAACGGTCTGACGACCAGGAAAGCCTTTCAGGCGGGGCGGATCGAGGTCCTCACCCTCTGAACCACTTCGTCCTCGAGCTGGCGGACGCCGTGGTGCTCGTCGGCGTGGCGGGCCGCCCTCTCCAGGACCTCCCCCTCGCTCGCTCCTTGCACCTTGTCTTCACAGTCGGGGAAGACGTGCTTGCACTCGAACTCGTAGGTCATCGGAGTTCCTGGGGTGGTCATCTTCTCGTTCCTCCTAGTTGATCAGGTTCAGGCTCAGCGGGTAGTTGTAAAGCTCTCCCCGGGATGCGGCCATGGTGGCCAGGATGGCGAACACCACCTCCAACACCAGCAAGGAGAGCAGAAAGAGGACGATGAGCAGGCTGAGGGCTATGCCCACGATGGTGAAGAGGAGGACGAAGGCCGCGATCCCCCCTGCCACGAAGTAGATGAGCAGGCTGAGCTGGAAGTTGAGGGCGGCCCGGGCGTGGGGCTCGACAACAGGGTCGTTGCGGCGGAGCAGCCACACCACCAGCGGGCCCACCACCGAGGGCGGGCCGAGGAACTGGATCAGAGCCGAGGCGTGGGCCAGGACCCTCCAAGTGTGCTGTTCGGAGCTCGCCCGTGGCGACTCGGCGGGGATGGGGCGTTCCTCAGTCACGGCACCGATCCTAGGTGCCGACCTCGGTGTCGAAGTCGGAGAGCACCTCCTCTAGACGCTCCCCGACGGCGGTGAGCCGCTCCCTGCAGAAGGCCACCAGGTCGGCGGCACGCTTCACGTCCTCGATGAGGGTGTCGACGTCGACCTCGTCGCCGCGTAGCCGGCCGTGGATCGCCCGCAGCTCCTCGAGGGCCTCGCGATAGGTTGGCTCGGTCTCGCTCATCTCTCCTCCACGACCACCGGCACCGTACCGTCGGCAAATCTGACGAGAAGACGCTCGCCCGGCCCGACCTGGTCCGCAGAGCGGATCAACGTATCACCGTCGGGGGTCGTGACCAGGGCGAATCCCCGGCCAAGGGTGCTGTCCACCCCGACGGTTGAGAACCATTCGTCGAGATTGGCGATGAGACGCTGCTGATGCTCGATGACGGCACGAGAGCCGTTGACGATTTCCTCGGCGTGCCGCTCCAGCATCTCCCGCTGGCCACGGAGCGCTCCCCGCACCGTGGCCAGGCCTTCGACCGCGTTGTCGAGGCCGCGCCACGCTCGGCGGTGGGCGGTGCGGGCTTCCTCCCAGATGAGACGGCGGGCGGTGCCGATCCTCCCCGCGTAATCCCCGACCCTGGTGACCAGCCACTCCCCGGCCGAGGAGGGGGTCTTCTCGGGGATGGCGGCCGCATGGTCTGCCACGGTCCAGTCGATCTCGTGCCCGATCCCGGTGATCACCGGCACCGGCATTGCCGCCACGGCCCGCCCCACTCTCTCGGTGTCGAAGGCTGCGAGATCGAGACGGGCCCCGCCTCCGCGGATCAGGGCGACTACGTCCACCGGCTCCTTCGCCACCCGATCGAGCGCCTCGGCAAGCGATTGGGGCGCGGCCTCCCCTTGCACCGTGGTGTGGGCGGTGCGCACCGCGAACCGGAAACCGGAGCGGCGGAGCTGATCGAGGAAATCGGCGTGTGCCGCCGAAGCCCTGCTGGTAACCAGGCCGACCCGCAACGGGACCAGTGGGACCGGTAGCGCCTTGTTGGCCCGCAGGGTCCCATCGGCGCTGAGCTGCTCGAGGACCCGGGCCCGGTCGAGGGCGAGCCGGCCCACCGTGAACTCGGGGTCAACGGCGAGCAGAGATAGCCGAAGCTGGGACTGACGGTGAGAGAGCCCCACGGTCCCTTGGATGCGAACCTCGATCCCGGGCCGTAGCGAGCCCATGCCACTGGTGTGCAGCACCCGGTCGATCTCCTCGATCACTCGGCCCCGGGCGAACACTTCGAGGACCTGACCGTCCACCTCGGAATCGGCGAGACGGAGGAACACCGCCCCCCCACTGGTGCGGCGCAGCCCCGTGACCTCGCCCCGGACCCAAACCGGCCCCGGCAACGTGGCCACCAGCGCCAGATCGACGCTCTTCAACAGCTCGGCGACGGTCAGCGTCGCTTGGTCGGTCACCACCCCATCTTCTAGTCCCCCGACGGAGCCGGTGCCACCCGTGTCACACTGGAGCCCATGGTCAGGGCGAGGGTCTACGACTGGATGTATCGAATCTGGGCTCCCTGGGACTCCATCGGGGTGCGGCGGGGCCTGAGGACGCTGGTGGAGACCGGGGTCATCCACCCGGGGGCTTATCCGAGGACAATCGATCTGGGATGTGGCACCGGCGCCAATGTGGTCTATCTCGCCAAGCAGGGTTTCGAATCTCACGGGGTCGACTTCTCGGAGGTGGCCATTGCCAAGGCGAGGAGACGGGCCGAGGAGGCCGGAGTCGAGGCCAACCTGGTCGTCGGTGACCTCACCGCCCCCTCGATCGACGGCATCGAGGGCCCTTACGACTTCCTCATCGACTTCGGGACACTGGACGATCTGCGGGGCGAGGCCCGGGAGAGGATGGCAGCCACGATCACCCGGCTCTCTCGACCCGGCTCGAAGTATCTCGAGTACTGCTTCTACGGGGTCACCGAGGAGCTGCCCAGATTCAGCTTCAGGGGCACCTCGAGACTCAGCCACATCGCTCCCGGTGAGCTGGAAGACCGGTTTGGAGAGAGCTGGGATATCGAGAAGTTGTCCGAAGACACCGAGTCGCGGGTGGCCACCTTCCTCCTCACCCGACGTTGAGTTCCATCTGAGGGCCGGGTAAGTCCCAACCGATCCGGGCCATATGCCCCTACCCGATCACCCCAGTACCCCGAGATCGGGGGCCTCGGGCCTTTCCTGGGTCGTCTTATCGGAAGGCGGCTGCCAATCGGCCCCACCGGCTCACGGGCCGTGGGGACACTTTCCTGGATCCCTGGCTGACCCGGGTCTGGCCGATCACTCCGGTTCCCTCACCTGCGGACCGCAGCGACAGGGTGGTCGGTGGCCGGTTCAAACGAGCCCGACGCCGGGCCGCTCTCGAAACGTTCGCCTTGCTTGCGTAGAGCCTCATCTCGGTCTCCCTTCTGGTGATCCGTCGTAGGCTCCATTTGACTTCGCCGCGCTCAATCCCCCCCAAAGAGATGCTCAAATCGGATTTGAGGAGGATTTGACCGGCCCCGTGTCTGGTTACGACACGATGCGTAGGTTCGGCCCCGGATGATGCAGTTTCGATTACTCGGGCCCGTCGAGGTTCTCCGCGACGGCGAGACCCTCGACCTGGGGAGCCGCAAGCAGAAGACGGTCCTCGCCGTACTAGCCGCCAATGCCGACCGCCCGGTGCCGGTGGACCGATGCCTGCAAGCCGCCTGGGGTGAAGACGCTCCCACCGGAGCGGTCAGGTCGCTGCACACCTATGTGTCGAATCTTCGCTCGATCGTCGATCCCCACCGCACCGGGATGATCGAGCGTCTCGACGAGGCCTATCGGCTCAACCTCCCGGAGTCCGCCACGACCGACTGGAACGAGTTCGAGCGTCTCGCCCGCTCCGAGGAGTTGAGTGAGTTGGAGAACGGTCTGGCGATGTGGCGGGGAAGGCCGCTTCAGAACGTGGAAGACGAGTGGGCCCAGCTCATGATCACCTCCCTGGAGCAAACCAGGTTGGCCGCACTGGAGAGATGGGCGGACCTGAGTCTGGAATCGGGCGATCCTGCCGATCTTGCAGTTCGTCTCGAGGAGCTCACCGAAGAGCATCCCCTCCATGAGCCGTTCTGGGCGAGACTGATGCTGGCCCTCTATCGGGCGGGCCGCCAGGCCGATGCCCTCGCCGCTTTCCAGTCGCTGCGCCGCCGGCTGGCCGAGGAGCTTGGGATCGATCCATCGCCCGAGGTCCGAGAGCTGGAGGAGCGAATCCTCACCCAGGACCCCTCACTTCTGCCCAGGGGAGCAACACCGACCAACTTGCCCGCACCGGTCACCGAGACCGTGGGCAGGGCCGAGGAGAACAAGGCACTGGCCGCGCTGTTCGACAACACCAGACTGCTCACCATCACCGGGGCCGGGGGAGTGGGGAAGACCACTGCCGCCAAGGAGCTGGCCCGCAGCCGGCTCCCCGAGTTCCCCGACGGCATCTGGTGGATCGAGCTCGCCCCACTCTCCGAGCCGTCGCTGATCCTGAGCGAGATGCTGGGGGCCATGCGCCTGCCCCCACCCACCACCGAGGATCCCCTGGAATATGTGTGCCGGCGTGTCGCCGCCTCGCGGATGCTCCTGGTGTTTGACAACTGCGAGCACCTCGTCGACGACGTGGCATGGGTGGTGAGCTCGGTGCTCGCCGCCGGAGAGGGTCTCGAGGTGCTGGCCACCAGTCGCGAGCCGCTCTCGGTGTCGGGCGAGGTGGCCTGGAGCCTCCCCCCGCTGAGCAGCCCCGATTCCGATGCCGCCGACGTCTCTGCGGTTCTCGAGTCCGGTGCCGGCGCCCTCTTCGCCACGAGGGCGAAGCGGGCCAACCCGAGTTTCGAGGTCACCGCCGACAACGCCCATCGCATCGCCACCATCTGCCGGCGTCTCGACGGGCTGCCCTTCGCCATCGAGCTCGCCGCGGCCCGTCTCCGTTCCATGGGGCTCAGTGAGCTCGAGGGGCGTCTCGACGACCGCTTCAAGCTCCTCACCGGGGGGAACCGGTCGGAGGTGCCCCATCATCAGACCCTGCGTGGCACCGTGCAGTGGAGTTATGACCTGCTCTCACCCAGTGAGCAGACGCTCTACGCCGATCTGTCCGTCTTCCGTGGTGGCTTCGAGCTGGAGGCGGCAGAGGCGGTCTCCGAGTTGGATGACACTCTCGACCTCCTCGACTCGCTGGTGGCGAACTCGCTGGTGGTGGCAGACACCAGTGGTGACGAGGTGAGGTACCGGATGCTCGAGACCATTCGGGAGCATGCCGCCGACCTGCTCGAGGGCTCGGGCCGGCTCGACTCGGTGCGTCGCGCCCATCTCTCCTGGCTCGGCTCGCTCGTGCGTGACGGCGCCCGCGAGCTCGAGGGGAAGGAGGGCGCGGCCTGGATCGCCCGCTTCCGGCGGGAGACCGACAATGTGAGGGCGGCGCTGGCATACGCGGCCTCGAATGATCCGGTCACCGGAGCAGCGATTTGCGGGGGGCTCTCCCGCTACTGGTTCAGGTACGCCACCGAGCGCGACGTCACCACCCTCGATGACGCGACATCGTTCCTCGAGGAGGGGAGACGCTGGTCGCAGATGATGCTCGACGCCGACGAGTCCCTCCCTCCCAAGATCCGGGCCCGGCTACTCACCGCACTGGGAGGCTTGCTGCTTGTGCGGCTCGGACGCCTCGACGAGGCCGTCGCCCATCTCGAGGAGGCAGGGCGGCTCTGGGAGGAGATCGGCGACCTGCGCAACCAGGGCTGGGCCGCCTTCTACACGGGGGCCGCCAGCTGGTCAATGGTCCCCATCGCAGAGACCGTCGCGCTGTTCGACCGGGCGGCTCATCTGCACGAGGAGGCGGGAGACCCGTTCGGGACCTTCACCTCCAAGCTGATGCGCGGCTACGGATACGTGGAGTCGGAGGAAGTCGCACGGGCCAGAGACGACTTCGAGAGCTACGAGGCCGGTGCGAGACAGGTGGGGTCCCCTTGGCTGATCGCACATGCCGACGAAGTTTTGGCCCTGTTGTCGGTAGTCGAAGGTCGAGCGGATAAGGAGCCGGGAGAACGATTGAAGGCGGCGATCACGAACTTCCGGGACCTCGCCAACTATGCCTGCACCTGTCATGCCATCCAGACCGCCGGGATGCTCATGGCCCGCAACGGAGAGCTGGAGAATGCCGCCCGGTGCCTGGGTGTGGCCCGAGCCATACGGAGCCGACTGGGAATGGTGACCCCTCCCTACGAGGACCGCACCCACTGGGTCGAGAAGCTGGGATTAGCGGACCTCGACGCCGAGATGCGGCGAACGGCCGAGGAGGAGGGACTGTCCATGTCCTCCGAAGCCGGAATCGACTGGGTGCTGAAGGCCATCGCCCGAGCCTGACCGGGGTCGTTGCCATTCCCTAACCCGGGTTCTCACCGGATGAGCCGGTTCGGCGACGCCGATTCGGGGTAAATAGCCGGTAATCGGCACAAAAGGCTGT
>CAZAHX010000133.1:0-6118 GCA_964485005.1 uncultured Acidimicrobiaceae bacterium
GGGTCTCACCGAGGCCGAGATCGTCCGCTGGCTTATCCCCGAGGGCGACCGGGTGGAGGCGGACCAGCCGGTGGTCGAGGTGGAGACCGACAAGGCGGTGGTCGAGATCCCCTCTCCCTATTCGGGTGTCGTTCTCCGTCACGGTGGCGCCGAGGGCGATGTGATCGAGGTGGGTCAGGTCCTGGTGGTCATCGGTGACGAGGGCGAGGCCGCCGAAGCAGAACCGGGGCGCGAAGAGGCCGAGCCGGCTGCGAAAGGCGAGGAGCGATCGGAGCCCATCGTGGGGACTCTCAGCGAGGAAGCCGAAGTGTTGGCCCCGTCCTCGACGGAGATCTCGGAGCGGTCTGGGTCGCTCAAGGCTCTTCCCCTGGTGCGCAAGCTGGCCCGGGAGAACGACATCGACCTGACGACCATCGAGGGGTCGGGGCCCGGGGGACGGATCACCCGGGAGGACGTGGAAGCTGTAATTGATGCGGCGTCGGGCGATCGCCGTGAGGAAACAGCTCAGACGGAGGTGCCGGTCGCAGAAGAGCCGGCAGCCGTGACCACGGAGACCGGGACGAAGACCCCCGCGGTTGAGCAAAAGGAGGAGCGCCGCCCCCTGTCCAGACTGCGCCGCACCATCGCCAACAACATGTCGAAGAGCTGGGCGGAAGTGCCCCACGTCACCACCTTCGACGATGTCGACGCCACCCGGCTGCTCGAAGTCCGCGACGCCCTGAGCCACCGCTACGACATGAAGATCCCCATCGAGGCCCTGGTGGTCAAGGCGGTGATCCCGGCCCTGGAGGACTACCCCGACTTCAACGCCACCCTCGATGGCGACGAGCTCGTCGTCCACGGTTCCCACCACATCGGCATCGCCGTCGACACCCCCGACGGGCTGCTGGTGGCGGTGATCCGGGATGCCGGGTCGAAGGGCGTCGTCGAGCTGGCCGAAGAGGTGCGGCGGCTCGGCGAGGGCGCCAAGAGCCGCAGCTTGGGGCCCGACGAGCTCACCGGGCAGACCTTCACCGTCTCCAACATCGGAGCGGTGGGCGGGGGTCACGGCACTCCCATCGTCCCCCCGGGCACCACGGCCATCCTCTCCGTGGGAAGGGCCCGGGAGAAGCCGATCGTCTTCGACGGAGAGCTGGTGATCGCACCGGTAATGCCGCTCTCCCTCTCTTACGACCACCGCGTGATCGACGGGGCGATGGGCCGTCGATTCATTGCCCTCGTCATCGAGAACCTGGAAGAGCCCGCCCTCTTCCTCTCCGCGTGACCATGCCCCACGTTCACGTCTTCGATTACGCCGACACCAGCGGTGTGGCCCGCCAGGAATACGACGCCGCGCTGCGCAGGGCGGGGCGCATCTGGAACATCGTCTCCATCCAGAGCCAGCTACCCGAAGTGATGCGGGACTCGATGCGGATCTACCGGTCGATCATGTACGGCCTGTCCCCACTGACCCGGGCGCAACGCGAGATGCTGGGCGTGGTCACCTCCCAGGCCAACGACTGCCACTACTGAATAGCGGCTCATCTGCACGACCTCCGTGCCGAGGTCGAAGATCAGGAGATGGTGGACAGGTTCGCCGCCGATTGGCGGGATGCCGGGCTCGACGCGCCGACGCTGGCCCTCCTCGAATACGGGCACGCCCTCACCGTGAGACCGGGCACGATCACGTCGGACGACATCGCGGCGTTGCGTGGTCACGGCTTCGACGACCAGGGGATCTCCAGCGCCACTCAGGTGGTGGCCTACTTCAACTACATCAACCGCATCGCAGAGGGGCTGGGGGTGCCCGCCGAGGACTGGCTCGGTGACGACGGGAGACCCAAGCAGGTCTAGCCTCTGGATCATGACCGAAGAGAAGCGATCAGAGGAAGAGAAGACCGAGGAGAAGGCGAAGGAGGAGCTTCCCGACATCGAGGAGAAGTCGGTCTCCAAGCAATTCACGGGGAAGTTCGGCGGCTCCAAAGTGGCCTACACCGCCACCGCGGCCACCCATGTCTTCGAGATCAAGGAGGCCAAGGCCTCGTTCTTCTACGTCGCCTACACCAAGGACGACGCCGACGCGGTGAACCGCCCGGTGCTGTTCTGCTTCAACGGTGGCCCAGGCTCCTCGACGGTGTGGCTACACCTCGGTCTCTTCGGGCCGAAGAGGTGGGAGCTGGACGAGCAAGGCTTCAAGACCGGGATGCAGGGGAAGCTGATCGACAACGAGTACTCGGTCCTCGATGTCGCCGACGTGGTCTGTGTCGACGCCATCGGGACCGGTTTCTCCAAGGTCGAGCCGGAGGACAAGGCGAAGGACTTCCATCATTTCAAGCATGACGTGGAGGCCTTCTCCAAGTTCATCGTCCACTATCTGAACCGCAACGGGCGCTGGGCGTCGCCCAAGTACCTCGCCGGCGAGAGCTACGGAACCTTGCGCGGCGCCGCCATCGCCCGTGAGCTGTTCGTGGAGCACGGTGTCGAGTTCAACGGGATCATCCTCATCTCTTCGATACTGAACTATCAGACGGTGGGGGTGAACCGGGAGACCTGGATGTTCCACACCGGGAACGACCTCCCCTTCGCCCTCTACCTGCCGAGCTACACCGCCACCGCCTGGTATCACCAACAGCTCCCCTCCAAGCACCAGAAGAGAAAGCTGCGCGACCTGCTCGAGGAGGTGGAGTCCTTCGCACTCGGCGACTACTGGTCGGCGCTGGCTCAGGGCGACCGGCTCGACGACAAGACCCGGGTCAGGGTGGCTGCGAAGCTCGGCGAGTACACCGGTCTCGAGGCCGACTACATCGATCACTACGACCTGAGGATCCACATCCACCTCTTCTGCAAGGAGCTGTTGCGCAAGCAGCGGCGCACCGTGGGCCGCATCGACTCCCGCTACACGGGCATCGACCGGGTCAGTCGGGGAGAGAAGATCGAAGCCGATCCCAGCATCGACGCCACCTGGGCGGTTGCCACCTCTGCTCTCAACCACCATCTCCGCACCGAGCTCGGGTTCGAGGCGGAGGACATCTACGAGGTGATGTCGCTGAAGGTCAACGAGAAATGGGACTACGAGGACTTCAAGAACCGTTATGTGGACACCTCGGAGAACCTGCGAGAGGTGCTGTCCCGGTCGCGGGGGACCCAGGTGTTCGTGGCCAACGGCTACTACGACCTCGCCACTCCCTACTTCGCCACCGAGTACACCTTCTCCCACATGGGCCTGGACCCCGAGGTGCGCAAGAACGTCCGCATGGAGGACTACGAAGCGGGTCACATGATGTACGTCCACCAACCCTCCCTCGTCGCTCTCTCCGGGCACATCCGTGAGTTCGTCGAGGAGACCAGCTAGGTCTCTTCACCCAGAAGAAACTCCACCAGGGCGTCGAGTTCGGCTTCGCTGAGAGAGAGCGTGGGCATCTCCATCCCCTGGTAGCCGGAGACCAGGTAGGCCTGTGGCTCTGTGATCGACTGCCGTACGTACTCCTCGGCACCGAGACCCTCCACCCTGGTGCCCGCCCAGGAGGCGAGACTGGTGAGGTTGGGGCCGATCTGGAACTGGCCGAGGTCCCCGCGCTGGTGGCATCCGACACATCCCTTGGCCTGGAACAGCGATCGCCCGTCGAGAATCGGCGCGACCGGTGTTTCGTCCGTCGAGTAGACGAAGACCGACGCCGTGGCCAGCGCCAGGATGAGGGTCAGGCCGAAGAGTGATCGACCCATCTCATCCGGACTCGACGGTCGGCGCTCCGGCCCGGCCTCGGGACCACTCCCGCCAGGTGAAGGCGGCGGCGGCGAGGGTGGCCAGGGGCAGGATCACCTTGAGGACACCGACGATGCCGAACCCAGAAGCGACCGTGCCGGGAGCGGCCACCTCCAGAGCGCCCAGCTCCTGGGTGCCCCAGACCTCGCTGGTCACCTCCCACTGCCATGAGCCCTCGACGGGGAGGGTGATCTCGACGGTGTAGGTCCCGTCGCCGTGATTCACGGCGTCGAACCGGAGCGACTGGTCTCCATCGAAGTCGCGGAGCATCACAAAGGAAGCACCCGAATCGGCGGGAGTCTTGCCATGCTGCAAGATGACGTAGTCGAGGGTGTAGGTGGTCCCAGCCTCGAACTCACTGGGAAGATTCTCGAAGCTGGTGACCGCCCAGCCTCCGGCGAGCGCGGTTGACGGGATGGCCAAGAGCGCTGCGGTGGCGAGAGCAGTGATGACTTTTCTCATATCTTCCTCCTCATTGGCTAGAGACGACGGGACGGAGCCTGGAGTTCGCGAGACGGGCTGCGGCCAGGACGAGTAACGCCAGCGCGCCCAGCGCGAGCATCTGTGAAGGGATTCCCGCCGCCCTCCCCGCATCGGTCGGCACGCCGAATGCCTGCAGAGTGTCGACGAGTTCGGTCGGCGCCCTGAACCAACCGGTGATCTCGCCGCCCCAAGCCTCCAGAGAGGGCTGACCCTCCAGCGTATGGATCACCGGTCCGCCCTCGGCGTGGAGGTATATGTCCTGGCGGATCGTGCGGCTCCCCTCGCCCCAGGCGAGTACGAGAGGCTCACTGAGTCCACCAGGCTGTTCGATCCGCTCGAGGGTGGGCGTCGCATACCAGAGCCCGGTCTGCTCTATGAGGTCGACTATGTGCTCATGCATCTCCTGCTTGGGTCGGCGCTGGTCGAAGAGCTCGATGGGCTCGTCGATGCCGGGGCCGGTGATGGTCGCCGACATCGGTCCCTTCGCGAGAGCAGGGACGGCGATCAGAATCACCGCCAGTGTGGTGATCAGTGCAATGGTGTTTCTCATCTCATCCCAGATACACCTCTGGGGCCGTCTCGGTTCCATCTCGAGTGGGGAACCTGAGCCGGCTCTGCGGTGTAGGGGTGGGTGAGATGTCGGTGGAGGGCCGTCCACTGGAAGAGAAGGAGTTGATCGCTGATGCCAAAAGTGGGGACGCCTCGGCGTATGGGAGACTCGTCCGTCTTCATCAGGCGGTCGCCCTGCGCGTTGCCTATCTCGTGGTGCGGAATCATGCCGAGGCCGAGGACGTCACCCAGGAGGCATTGGTGAAGGCCTACCGGGCATTGGGCCGATTCCGTGAAGAAGCGCCCTTCCGTCCCTGGTTACTGCGAATCGTGCGCAACGAGGCGCTGAATCGGGTGAGAGGCAGGGGCCGTAGAGAGCGTCTCGCAGTGCGTATCGCAGAAGACCCCGTCTCGGGAGGTGCGGCCCCATCTCCCGAGACGGAGGTGATGAGCGGTGAGGAGAGACAGCGGGTGTTGGCCGCAGTGGACTCCCTTCCCGAGCGCTACCGCACTGTGATCTCGGCGAGATTCCTCGTCGGGCTCAGCGAGGCGGAGACGGCGGGGATGCTGGGGATTGCCCCGGGAACGGTCAAGTCACGGACTTCCCGAGGATTGACCCGGCTTCGGGAGATGCTGGGGGATCCAGATGGTTGATCTCGAGCGCAGGCTTGGTCTGGCCGCCGCCGGGGTCGATTGGCCGGATGCCGACCTGACCGGACCGGTCTTGGCTCGGATAACCACTGCCGAGCAGAGAACCACGGGCAGTCGGCGGTGGATCCAGGTGGCGCTGGCCGCGGCAGCCATTGCGATATTCGTCGTGGCCACGCCGGCGGGCCGTCAGGCAGTGGCCGACCTGCTCGACGTGGCCGGGATCCGGGTGAGCTGGAGTGAGCAGACCGCCTCCCCGGGTGGCGAGTTGGAACTGGGGGAGCAGGTGACCCTGGAGGAAGCGGCGAAGATGGCGTCCTTCCCGCCCTTGTTCCCCGTTGGAGCCGAAGTGGGGGAGGCCGACGGGGTGTACTTCTCCGACTTTCCACCAGGTGGGGCGGTCCATCTCGTCTGGGAGTCGGACGGGAGTCTTCCCGCGGCCGGGGAGACCGATGTCGGCTTGCTCTACAGCCAGTTCCAGGTGGGAACGCCCGGCGGATTCACCAAGACGGTGCAACCGGGAAACGAAGCCCGACGGGTCCAGGTCAGAGACAACGACGGCTTCTGGATCGAGGGCGCCCCCCACATCATCTTCTACGAGGACGAGACCGGGGTGCTGGAGGAGCGCTCCCGGCTCGCCGCCAATGTCCTCGCCTGGGAGGAGGACGGCGTCACCCACCGCATCGAGACCACCCT
>CAZAHX010000134.1:0-6079 GCA_964485005.1 uncultured Acidimicrobiaceae bacterium
GCGAATCCCTCCGCAGCGTCCTCGGTGCCCAGGGCGACCGCCTGGCTATGGCCCTCGGACGCCACGGCATCGGCGAATCCGGTCTGCAGCGAGGAGGCCAGCGCCCGTTTGATCAGCATCTGGGCGAGAGGCGCCCCGGAGATGAAGGAGTCAGCGATCTCGGCCGCCCGATCGTAGAGCTCTTCGACCGGGACTTTCTCCATGGCGATGCCCAGCCTGACCGCCTCCACGGCACCCAGGATGCGCCCCGACAGGGCGAGCTCCCGGGCCCGCTGCATGCCCACCACTCTGGGCAGCAGCCAGCTACCCGCGAAGTCGAGGGCGAGGCCCCGTCTCACGAAGATCTCGGAGAACCGGGCCCGATCGCTGCATAGGACCACGTCGCAACCAAGGGCGAGATTCATTCCGGCGCCAACGGCGACACCGTCCACCGCGGCGATGGTCGGCTTGGTCAGGCGGTGCAGGGTCGTGGCTGCCTCCCCGACGATCTTCATTCGGAGGTGACGGTCCACCACCGACGGAAGCTCGGGCCGATCCGAGGGATCGAGATCGGCGCCCGCGCAGAAGTCGCCGCCCTCCCCTCGCATGACGAGCACCCTCGCTTCCGAGGCCTCGAATTCTCGAAATGCCTCGGTCAACTCCGGCCAACCTTCATAGGGGATGGCGTTCTTGCGCTCGGGGCGGTCGATGGTCAGCCAGCGCACCAGCCCGGCGTCTCGAGTCCTCAGCCAGCTCATCCGGTGACGGTAGACAGCCGGCCCGGTCGGTTACCGTCGCGGGGTGGGATTCAACCCTTTCCGGGAACACGACCGCAGCGCCGCCGACATCGTGATGGTGGTGCTAGCGGTGGCCGCGACCTTGCTGGTGATCGGGTGGGCGATCTTCTCGGGGTGACCGTCACCCCGGTCCAGCCCTACCAGGCCCGCAAGGAGTACCTGTGCCCCGGCTGCGAGCTGACCATCCCCGCCGGTACCTTCCACGTGGTCGTGGTGCCTGACGAGACCCCCGACCTGCGCCGGCACTGGCATCAAGGGTGCTGGCACAAGGAGCTGCGCCGCCGGTTCGGCTCTCAGGCGTCCCGCCGCTGAACCCCCCACCAGGTGAGGAGCAGCCCGAACAGCGTCCAACCCAGGATGATGCCTATGGCCTGGGCGACTCCCAGATCGGTCCCGGGAAGGAATGCGCCGATGAACCCGTCCATGGCCGTGCCGAACAGTCCGGTGGTAGCCGCCGACAAGGAGGCGTTCTCGTAAGGGCCCCATAGGGCGAGGATGCTCTCCCCGAAGGAGAAGGCGAGGGCGGCACCGATCGCCGGCCCCAGCGACCTGAGCATGGAGATGGCCCCCAGCCCGAGTGAGGTCCAGGCGAGAGCGATGAGCCCCATGCGCCAGGCGACGCCGACCCACTCCGCGGCGGTTGGTGAGCCTGAGCCTTGGGCGGCCACTGCGGCGAGACCGGACCAGATCCCGGTCCCTATCAGGAAGGCGAGCCAGCTCGCCATGCTGAAGACCGCGAGCCGGGCGAGGATCTGCCGAAGCTTGCGGGACTCCCTGGTCAGGGAGGTGGCCCACACCGTCGTTCCCATCTCGCCACCGAGCACCACCACCGAGAGGACCAACGGGAACCATGTTTGGGTGGCCACCTGCTGGGCACCGACCAGATAGGCGAGGGGCTTGGTGAGGACCGGCACGCCCTCAGCTATCTCGGGAGCGATCCGCCCGAACACCATGAGGAAGAAGGCGACGACCCCGATGAGAATCGCCAGGATCAGGAGCATGCCCGGGTAGAGCTTGCGACGAGTGACCTTCAGGTACTCGGCGTGAAGCAGGCTCATGACCGCCCGGTGATCCCGAGAAACACGGTCTCCAGCGAGCTGCGCTCGGGCCGGACCTCGCCGGGAAAGATCCCGGCCGCGGCGAGCGCCCTCACCATCCCCGACCCGTCCGATGAGTCGACGAGCAACGTCGCCCCGTCCCTCGTGACATGGAAGCCGGCCGCGTCGAGCACCTCCATCGCCTGCTCGGGATCATCGGCGACCACCCTGGTCAAGCCCCCTCCCAGCAGCTGTTCGAGAGGGCCCTGGGCGACGAGCCGGCCCTGGTCGATCACAACCACATAGTCGGCGAGCTGTTCGACATCGGAGAGGTCATGGCTGGAGACCACCACTGTCCTCCCCTCCACCGCGAGGTCGCGCAGTCGGGCGCGGAAGGCGTGCTGACCGGCTGGGTCGAGACCGTCGAGTGGCTCGTCGAGAATGAGCAACCGGGGATCCCCGAGCAAGGCCGCAGCAAGGGCCAGCCGCTGCCGCATCCCCTTCGAGTAACCGCCCACGGCACGGCGGGAGTCGGCGACGAGCCCGACGAACTCGAGCAGCTCGTCAATCCTGACGTGGCCGAACCCGAGCGTGTCCGCCGCCACCTCGAGGTTCGCCCGGCCACTCAGCGACTTGATGAGCCCCGGCTCCTCCACGATGGCGCCGACCTTTTTGGTGAGCTCCGGGAGCTGGCCAGGCACCTGGTGGCCGAGAACCTCGATATCACCCGCGTTGGGCCGGGTCAGGCCGAGCAGGGCGCGGAAGGTAGTGGTCTTGCCGGCACCATTCGGTCCGAGGAAACCCGTCACCTGGCCCGCAGGCATTTCGAAGTCGAGACCGCGGAGGGCCTCGATACGTCCATAGGACTTCACCAGACCGTCGACGCGGATAGCCGTCGGGCTCACCGCCACCTCTCACCGGGCACCCAATGGATGTCGAGACCCTCGAGCCCGATACCCACCCCGAGCAGATCGACTCTGTCGGCGCCGGCGACGGCGCCGAGCCGAGCCACTCTCCATCGCTTGGAGTCGTCGAGGGCGTCGATCGGGTCTGATCGACCGGTCGTGGTGCGCACCTCCACGGCCACCCGGGTCCTGCCGTCCCGGGCCAGGATGTCGATCTCACCGCCAGGGACAGCCCGGTTGTAGTCGAGCACCGTGATCCCTTGGTTGGTCAGATACCAGCCTGCGATGCGCTCCCCCAGACCGCCCAGTCGGCGGCGAGAGCTTGTCAGAGCTTGAGCTCCGAGCGCTCTAGCTCCTCGATGTTGACGTCGCGGAAGGTGAGGACCTGCACTTTCTGGAGGAAGCGGGCGGGGCGGAACATATCCCATACCCAGGCGTCTCCCATCTCGACCTGGAAGAACACGGAGCCGTTCACCTCACGCACCTCGATCTCGACGCTGTTGGCGAGATAGAACCGTCTCTCCGTCTCGACCACGTACTTGAACATGGGGAGGACGTCGTGGTACTCCCGGTAGAGCTTGAGCTCGACCTCGGACTCGTAGCGCTCCAGCTCCTCTTCCATCATGTCCTCGTCATCTCCTCGTCTGCCGGCTTGGGCGGATGATATGCCCTCGTCGGGAGTAACTGTGTCGGGCAGCGGCGGAGTTTTCTAGTGGTCTACGCGACGGCACCTAGAGGTCGTCGACGTTCTCCAACGGCCAGATGATGACGAAAGCGCGCCCGATGACCTCGTCGAGGGGTATGGGCCCGAAGCGCCGGCTGTCGAAGCTGAAATCGCGGTTATCCCCCATCAGAAACACCTCTTCGGGGCCGATGGCGAACGGCCCGTCGTCCGGCATATTCACTCCGTTGTCCAGGTAGGGCTCGTCGAGAGGGACCCCGTCGACCACCACCCGATTGTCCCTGACCTCCAGGGTCTCCCCGGGCAGACCGACCACCCGCTTGATCAGGTCGTCACGGCCCCGGGTCCTCACCCCCACCGCCTCGAGGACGGAACGGATGACGGCTTCTGGGATCGACTCCTCGATATCGGGCTCGGCGGGGTCCCGGAACACGACCACGTCGCCGCGTCCTGGCTCTCCCCACTCGTAGGCGAGCTTGTTGACCATCACGCGGTCGTTGACCTCGATGGTGGGGACCATCGACTCCGACGGGATCCAAAACGGCTGGACCAGGAAGGTCTTGACCACCACCGCGATCACGAGGGCGGTGAGGAGCAGGCCGGGGAGCTCGGCCCAGAAAGACCGTTTTTTGTTCTTCTTCGGAATTTTGGGCTCCCCTTCGCCCGGCTCCAGATCGTGGTGGCGGGCCTCGGGGATCAGTCGCGAAGCTCCTTGATGCGAGCCGACCTGCCGACCCGATCCCGGAGGTAATAGAGCTTCGAGCGGCGGACGTCTCCACGACGGACCACTTCGATCCTGGCGATGATCGGCGCGTGAAGGGGGAACACTCTCTCCACTCCGACCCCGAAGCTCACCTTGCGGACCGTGAACGACTCGCGGTTGCCGCTCCCGTTGCGCGCCAGGACCAGCCCCTCGAACATCTGGATCCGCTCCCGACCACCCTCGACCACCCTGACGTGGACCTTGACGGTGTCACCTGGGCGGAAATCGGGGAGATCGTCGCGCACATGCGCGTTCTCTAGTGCTTGAAGGTCGTTCATCGGAGGCTCCTGCGACACCGGGAGTGACAATGGCGGTCCCGGAGAGCCGGATTCTATCAGCTATCGGATTGGGTGCCATCTGAGAGCAGGTCGGGCCGTCGCCTCTCGGTCCGCTCCCGGCGTTGAGCCGCCCTCCACTGCTCGATCCTGGCATGGTCCCCGCTGAGCAGCACCTCGGGGACTATCCACCCCCGGTACTCGGCGGGACGGGTGTACACCGGCTCCTCGAGAAGACCGTCGCGGAACGACTCGCTCCGATGCGACTCGGGATTCCCGATCACCCCCGGGAGGAGCCGCGCCACACCTTCGATGGCGGCCGCCGCGGCTACCTCGCCCCCGGCGAGCACGTAGTCGCCGAGACTCACCTCCTGGTCTATCAGATTGTCGACGATTCGCTGGTCGATCCCTTCGAAGCGACCGCATACCATGGTGATCTCGTCGAGACCGGACCAGGCGTCCAGGGTCTCTTGGGTCATCTTCTCCCCGGCCGGCGTGAAGAGGACGCGATGGGTGTGGGCCAGCGGCTCCAGCGCCGCAGCCAACGGTTCCACACGCATCACCATCCCGGGGCCGCCGCCGAACGGGGCGTCGTCGAGTTGCCGGTGCCTCCCCAGGCCGTGCTCCCGCAGGTCGTGGAGGACCACCTCGAGGACCCCGCTCTCGATACCACGGCCCACAATCGAAACCTGGAGCGGACCCTCGAAGTACTCGGGGAACATGGTGACGAGGTGGATCCTCACGGATGGGAGGCTAGGGCCGATCGGTCTAGCACTGAGGTCGCATACCCCCCCATCTAGGCTCCTGGGATGCTTTCCCGAGCCCCGATCTGTTCGACCTCCTGAAACAGCTCGGAACGAGCATCGAGCAGTGAGCAAACGCCGACTCAACGTCGATGGAGGGAAAGGCTTGTGGGCTCGCTATGCCGAGGGCACGGCAGGTCGCGAACCGATGAAGTTCTTCGATATAGCCGTCGCCACGACTGAAGGTGACGATGGGCAAGGGCGACTGGCCCTCGACCTCGGGTGCGGCGCTGGCAACGAGACCCTGGCATTCCTCGAGCATGGCTGGAGGGTCCACGCCGTCGACGCCGAGCCGAGAGCAGTCGAGATCCTCAACTCGAGAGTCACCGACGAGCAGCGAGAGCGTCTGAAGACGACGGTCGGAAGATTCGGAGAGGTCGAGCTACCGGAGGCCGATTTGGTCTTCGCATCGTTGTCGCTTCCATTCACCGGGAACGAGTTCGACGAGTCCCTCCGGAGGGCCGTTGCGTGGGTCAGACCAGGAGGTTGGCTTGTGGCGGTATTACTCGGGCCCAATGACAGCTGGGCAGGTGAGGACGATGTGACGGTGGTCGACCGTGAGCAGCTCGAGACAGCTCTCAGCGACCTGGATGAAGTCATCATTGAAGAGGAGGAGTTCGACGGGCCATCGGGCTCTGGCCCGAAGCACTGGCACTGGTTCATCGTGAGGGCAATGCGCGCCCCGGCGTAGCCGGTCACTCAGGGTGGCCAGCCGATTCTGTAGATACGTCCGAGGGGGCTGCGCCACTCGGAGTGAGTCTTGCGGATTAGCCCAGTCGCTCCACGATCATCGCCATGCCCTGGCCACCGCCGACACACATGGTCTCCAACCCGAGCG
>CAZAHX010000135.1:0-5943 GCA_964485005.1 uncultured Acidimicrobiaceae bacterium
ATCCGGGTGGGCGACACGATCACGACCGCTCGCAGCCCGGCCACAAAGCCGCTCCCGGGCTACGACGAGCCCAAGCCGATGGTCTTCTCGGGCATCTTCCCCACCGACGGCGACGACTTCGAGAAGCTGCGCGAAGCACTGGAGAAGCTGCGGCTCAACGACGCCTCGCTGGTCTGGCAGCCGGAGACCTCGAAAGCGCTCGGGTTCGGGTTCCGCTGCGGCTTCCTCGGGCTGTTGCACATGGAGATCGTCAGAGAACGCCTGGAGCGTGAGTACGACCTCGACCTGGTGACCACCGCCCCCTCGGTGGCCTACCGGGTGATCCTGCCCGACGGCAGCGAAGAGGAGATCCAGTCGCCACTGGACCTCCCCGACCCCACTGAGCGCCGGGGCATATCGGAGCCCTATGTGAAGGCGATGATCATCGCACCCTCCGACTTTGTCGGTCCGATCATGGAGCTGGCGACAGGGCGTCGGGGCATCGTCGGTGATATCAAGTACATGACCCCGGAGCGGGTGGAGCTCGATTTTGAGATACCACTCGGGGAGATCGTCTTCGACTTCTTCGACCTGCTCAAGTCGAAGACGAAGGGATACGCCTCTCTCGACTACGAGCCGGCCGGATACAAGGAGTCCGACCTGGTCAAGGTGGACATCCTCCTCAACGGCCAGCCGGTGGACGCTTTCTCCGCCATCGTCCACAGGGATGGGGCTGACGCCTACGGGCGAAAGATGACCGGACGGCTGCGGGAGCTGATCCCCCGCCAGCTCTTCGATGTTCCGATCCAGGCGGCCATCGGCGGCAGGATCATCGCACGGGAGACGGTGCGGGCGAAGCGCAAGGACGTCACCGCCAAATGCTACGGCGGCGACGTCACCCGGAAAAAGAAGCTGCTGCAGCGTCAGAAGGAGGGGAAGAAGCGGATGAAGATGGTGGGCTCGGTGGAGGTCCCCCAGGAGGCTTTCGTCGCCGCCCTCCAGGTGGACGAAGAGTCGTGAGCCCGCTGGCTGTCGACCCATTCGCCGACTACGCGGCGGCGTATGTCCACATTCCCTTCTGCTCGGCCGTATGCCCCTACTGCGACTTCGCCGTGGTCGCAGGAAAGGACGAGATGGCCGAGCGCTACGTGGCCGCAGTTTGCACCGAGATAGAGCGATCGGAGGCGTGGCGTCCCCTCGATGCGGTATACCTCGGTGGCGGCACTCCCAGCCATATCGACCCGTCGCTGCTCGCCCGCATGGTCGACGCACTCGAGGTTCGGCATGGCATCGCCGCCGATGCCGAGGTGAGCTTGGAGGCCAATCCCGAGGACTTCGACCTCGATCGGGCCTCCCGTCTCCGCTCCATCGGCTTCAACCGGGTGTCCTTCGGTGCGCAGAGCTTCGATCAAGGCGTGCTCGCCTCGTTGGGCCGGCGGCACGGCCCAACGGAGATCGTGAGCTCGGTGGGGGCGGCCAGGGACGCCGGCTTCGAGAATCTCTCTCTCGACCTCATCTTCGGGACTCCCGGGGAGGGGTCGTGGGCCTCCACCTTGGAGCGGGCCGTCGACCTGGAGCCCGACCACATCTCCTGCTACGCACTGACCGTGGAACGGGGGACGCCGCTGGGTCGCGCGGTGGGCAGGGGCGCCGCCGCCCCCGATCCCGATGTGCAGGCCTCGGACTACGAGTTGGCCGCGGGCCGGCTGCAGACCGCGGGGTACCTGAGATACGAGGTCTCCAACTGGGCCCGCGCCGGCTACGAGTGCCGCTACAACCTGACGGTGTGGGCCCAGGGGGACTACCTCGCCTTCGGCAACGGCGCTCACGGGCACCGCGATGGGATCCGTTTCCGCAACATCCGTCGTGTCGAGGCTTACATCGACGCCGTGGAGCAAGGGGCGTCTCCTCGGGCGGGGGAGGAGAGGCTGTCCGGTTGGGATGCCGAGATCGACCGACTCTTCGTAGGCTTGCGGAGAGAGGCGGGAGTGATCGCAGGCAGGGGAGGTGCGGCTCTCCTCGAGGATCCCGAGGGAAGGAGGCTGTTCGATGCGGGAGTTCTGGCGCTCCTCGATGGGCGGCTCCGCGTGGAGAATCCCCTGCTCGGGGATGAGGTCCTGCGCGCCGTAATCGGTCTTCGACCTCCGGAGGTGCGGGAAAACCGCTCCGGTGCCGATATCGTTTCTATAGATGCTTGAGGACAGACGCTCCGAAGTGCTGCGGGCCCTGGTTGAGGAGCACATCAAGACCGGGGAGCCGGTCAGCTCCCGCGCCATCGTCGCCCAGGCTCGTCTTTCCGTATCGGCGGCGACGGTCCGCAACGATCTGGCCGCCCTCGAGGAGGATGGCCTGGTGGTCCAACCCCACACCTCGGCGGGGAGGGTTCCCACCTCTGCGGCCTATCGCTACTACGTGGACCATCTCGGGCCGAGACGTCTCCGTCAGAACGCCCAGGCCAAGGTGACAAATCTCTTCGGTGAGGTGCACATGGAGCTGGCCAAACTGCTCCAGGCGACCTCCGACCTGCTCGCCGACATCACCGACCTCCCGTCGGTGGTCATCTCCCCGGGCGTGGCCCACGACCGGGTCCGGGCCCTGCATACGGTTCAGATCGGGACCGACCAGGTGCTTGTCATCGTGGTCACCGAGGGGGGCCGGGTCGTCCAACAGCGGGGACGGGTTCGGGTGCCGGTCACCCCTCAGGAGGTCGACGACGCGAGGGAGCTACTGGTGGAGTCGGTCGTCGGAGACGAGCTCGGCCGGGATGTCGATCTTCCCGGTGACCTGCTCCCCAATGTGGCCGAGCCGGTCCGGGAGACCGCGCTCACCATTGTCGACTGTCTTCACCTCGCCTCGACAGGGGGCACCGAGATGTTCGTGGCGGGAGCAGGGAGGATGGCCGCCTTGTGGGAGGACCTCTCCTCGATGCAACGCATCCTCGAGCTCCTGGAGAGAGAGGCCGAGGTGATGAAGCTGATTGCCGGTGTCTCGGGAACCTCGATCCAGCTCGGAAGCGAGATGGACGAAGGCGATCTCGACCTGGCGGTGGTGTCCAAGACCTACGACGCCAGCGGGGAGTCAGGCTCGGTGGGGGTGATCGGGCCGATGCGGATGAACTACCGGCGCGCCATATCGGCGGTCGAGGAGATCACCCGGGAGCTGGAAGAGCGGATCGGGCAGGACCGGGACTGACATGGCCCGCGACTACTACCAGACGCTAGGGGTGGGGCGCGATGCCACCACCGAGGAGATCAAGAAGGCGTTTCGACGCATCGCCAGGGAGACCCATCCCGATGCCAATCCGGGTGACCCAGAGGCGGAGCATCGTTTCCGCGCCGCGGCCGAGGCCTACGAGGTGTTGGTCCACCCCGACCGGCGCCGCCGATACGACCGGGGGGATGCCATCGACCTCACCGATATCTTCTCCGGGTTCGGCGGTCTCGACGACTTGCTGCGCTCGGTGTTCGGCGAGGGGACGGTGTTCGGGGGCGGGGCGCCGAGACGATCACGCGGCCGGGACGTCCTGGTCCGGACCGAGGTGTCGCTCGAGGAGGCGGCGTTCGGCACCGACGCGGTGGTGGAGTTCGAGACATTGGCCGATTGCGGGCATTGCTCGGGAAGCGGTGCCGAGCCCGGAGCCGAACAGGCCACCTGTCCCGACTGCGGCGGCTCGGGCCAAGTGCGGGTGGCGCAGAGGTCGCTCTTCGGGACGATGATGTCGGTGACCCCCTGCCGCCGATGCCAGGGAGAAGGCCGGCTCCTCTCCCAGATGTGCCGGGTCTGCCGCGGGTCGGGCACCCAGCCCGATCAATCCCGGGTCACTGTCGAGATCCCTGCCGGCGTGTCGACGGGGACACGACTGAGGTTGAGCGGTCTCGGGGAGTCGGGGGGGAGGTCCGGTCCGGGAGGCGATCTGTTCGTGGAGATCGTGGTGGCGGAGGACCCCCGGTTCAGTCGGGATGGCGATGATCTCTTCCACCGGGTGACCATCGGCATCGCCGAGGCGACCCTGGGGACCAGGGTCATGGTGCCACTGATCGACGGATCGGAGAGACAGCTCGAGATACCGGCCGGGACCCAGCCCGGAGCCCGGTTGATTCTCGACGGCGAGGGCATGACGCTGCTGGGGAGGCGGGTCCGGGGCGATCTCGTCGTCGAGGTGGAGGTGGAGGTCCCCGAGAAGCTGACCGGGGAGGAGGAGGATCTGCTGAGACGCTGGGCCGAGTTGCGCGGGGAGAAGATCGACAGACCAGCCTCGACTTGATGCGCCACGTCCCCCATCTCGTGGTAGCCGCCCCCTGGCCCGACGAGCGGCTCGCCCTCTCCGTAATCCAGTGGCGGCACCTCACCAAGGTGCTGCGCATGTCTCAGGGGGACACGGTCACCTACACAGACGGGCTGGGTCGGGTGGGCCAGGGCCGGCTGGGCAACCACGAGATCGAGCGTGGCGAGGAGGACACCCGTACGCGCCCGGTCGAGATCACCGTCGCCGTCGCCCCACCGTCCAGCAAGGATCGGCAGAGATATCTGGTCGAGAAACTGGCCGAGCTCGGCGTGGCCAGGCTGCTCTGGTTCGAGTCCCGGCACGGAAAGCAACGGGTCGCATCCGGGTCCAAGGTTTTCTCGTGGGTCCTTGCCGCTGTCGAGCAATCCCGTGGGGCTTTTCTCATGGAGGTCGGCAGCGACATCGCCGGCTGGGACGACCTGCCCCGTCCCTTCGTGGTGGCAACCCCCACCGGGGCGCCGGATCCGCCGTCCGCGCGCACCGTGGTGATCGGGCCTGAGGGGGGTTTTGCCTCCGACGAGGTGCCCCCCGAGGCTCCCACCTGGAGTCTTGGCCCGACCATCCTCCGTGTCGAGACGGCTGCCGTGGTGGCCGCGGCGCGTCTCATGTCGCCACCGATCGCAATGGCGTAGCGGGTTTTCCCTCTGTAGAATGAGTTTCTTGGGCTCCTGGGAGGCGCCATGTCCGATCGATTCAGTGTCTCACTCGGTCAGAGGCTGCGCGCCGCGCGACGTCAGCGCGGCTGGTCTCTGGGTGAAGTGGAGAGTCAGACCGAGGGGGAGTTCAAGGCGTCGGTGGTGGGAGCCTATGAGCGCGGAGAGCGCGCAATCTCGGTACAGCGATTCGCCCGTCTCTCCGAGGTCTACGGGATACCGCCTTCCGATCTCCTGCCGGTGACTGCGGAGACTGTCGTCGTCGATCTCGACGCCATCGAGGCCGGGGCTGGAGGAGATCTCGTCGAGCGCTATCTCGCTGCCATCCAATTGCTGCGCAGAGAGCCCGGGTCCAGAGAGGTGAGACAATCCGATCGGGCCATCATCGGGTCGCTCCTCCAGGTGGCCGATCATTCCACCGAAGATCAATCGACCCGGCCAAAGACCTGAGCCAAGGTAAAATGGGGTGGCGTCCAAATGAGGGCGCTACACCGTGTCCCCTGAGAAGACCGAATCGCGCTTGCGCGTACCCAGCCACCACTTGATGCTGGACCTCATCGGGGAGTCCGACCGGCATCTCCGCCAGGTCGAGTCCCACTTCCCCGAGGTCCGGTTTGTCGCGCGCGGGGACGAGATCAATCTCTCCGGGCCTCTCGAGGAAGTGGAGCAGGCGAGGACCGTGCTCGAGGAGCTGCTGATCCTGGTCCAAGAGGGTCAGGAGTTGGAGGACTCCCGGGTCGCCGAGGTGGTGAAGATGGTCGCCGAGGAGGTGCCCAGCCCTTCCGGTGTCCTCTCCGACGGAATCCCGGTGGGTCGGGGTCGCATGGTTCGGCCCAAGACGCAGGGCCAGCAGGGATACATCGAGGCGATTCGTGAGAACACGCTGACCTTCGGGATCGGCCCTGCCGGGACCGGCAAGACCTATCTGGCGATGGCTGCCGCGGTCGACGGTCTGGTTTCCGGGTCGGTGAGACGCATCGTCCTCACCCGCCCCGCATTGGAGGCCGGGGAGCGTCTCGGCTTTCT
>CAZAHX010000136.1:0-5924 GCA_964485005.1 uncultured Acidimicrobiaceae bacterium
CGGGCTGGTGAGGAGCCCGGCCGCGGCGGCGACCGCGAGACGGGCTGCGGCCACGGCCCGCATCGCGTCCACCGGATTCGCCTTGTGGCTCATCGCCGTGGAGCCGCCCGGTCTCATCGCGATCTCGCCCACCTCGGTCTGGGCCAGCACCATGAGGTCGCCGGCGATCTTCTCGCTGGTCCGCGCCACGCCGCCGACGGTGGCACCCAGTGAGACCACGGACTCCCGATCCGATTGCCAGGGGACATCGTCCGAGGCCAGGCCGAGTCGATCTCCAATCAGCGACGCCACCTCGCGGGTCCGCCCCCCCATGCCGGCGCCGAGGCCGACCGCGCCACCGAACTGCACCCTGAGCCCGGCTGCGGCGGCGTCGAGAGCGCGGAGCCTGGCACGCACCGAGTCGAGCCACAGCGCGGCCCGAGCCCCGAAACTGGTCGGTTGAGCCGCCTGGAGGAAGGTGCGGCCGGTCATCCAGGTGTGACGGTGCTCGTCGGCGAGACGGGAGCATCGATCGCCGGTGTCGATGAGGTCACGAATCAGGATCTGAATGGCTTTGGAGGACCGCCAGGCCAGAGCGGTGTCCACGATGTCCTGGGTCGTTGTCTCCCAATGGAGGCGATCGCGGTGCTCTGCGGGGAGGGTCTCACGTATCAGGTCGAGCAGGGGGATGAGAGGGGTCCCCTCCTCCCAGCCTCTGGCGAGAACGGCCGGAGCATCGACCTCGAGACTGCGGCACGCCGAGACGATCGCCCGCGCCGCTTCTTTGGGGATCAGCGCCAGCTCCGCCTGGGCTTCCGCCAGGGCAGCCTCGGTTTCCAGCAGCGCCTCGACCCGGCCTTCGGGGCCGAAGAGCCGGGCCATCTCGTCGCTGCTCAGTCCGGGATCATGCATAAGCCAACCCTGCTCGCCCGCGGGCAGGCTAATCAGCCTCAGGCCGCCTTCATCGCGGCCCATGCTTTCATTGGCTGTGCCACAGAAGACGTGGGAGAAGAAGCATTGATCGAGATCCGCAGAGCCGACGAGATCCACCAGGAGGATGGCGGCTGGTTCCAGGCGCGCTGGCATTTCTCGTTCGGCGGCTACCGCGACCCCGCGCACCTGGGGGTGGGAGCGCTCAGGGTGTTCAACGACGACCGCATCGTCGCCGGGGCCTCGTGGCCGATGCATCCCCATCGCGACATCGAATCCCTGACCTACGTGGTCGAGGGTCAGTTCCTCCATGCCGACTCGCTGGGCAACAACGGCCGGCTCTTGCCGGGGGCGGCCCAGGTGATGAGATTCTCCAGCCGCGGCGACCAGCACTCTGAGCGCAACGCCTCCGACGAGGAGCCGATGAGGTTCATCCAGTTCTGGATCCTCCCAGGCGTCGAGGGTTTGGAGACCTCGGTCCAGCAGCGTCAGTACCAGACGGAGGATCGGACCGACCGCTGGCTGCAGATCATGGGCCCTTCCGGGGAGGAGGGGCTCGACCTGGCCCAGGACGCCCGAGCCCTCGTCTCCCGTCTCACCGCCGGTGGCCGTCTCGATTTTCAGTGGCCGGAGGGGCGAGGCGGTTACCTGTACCTCATCGACGGGACCGTGCAGCTGGGCTCGAACCGCCTCGACGCCGGCGACGCGGCCGCGATCCGGGGCCCGGAGCGTATCGAGCTGTCCACGGCCAAGCTTGGCGAGCTGATCCTCATCGACACCGTGCTCGACTTCGAGCCGGTCGGGGTCTGGGCGTTAGCCACCTGACCGCTCTGTGAAGTCGTAGAGACGCTCGGGGTTCTCGACCAGGATCCGATTCCGGATTCCCTCTTCGGGGGCGAAGTCGGAGAGCAGGTCTACCAGATCGCCGTCGTCGGGCATCTGGGGGACGTTGGGGTGGGGCCAGTCGGTCCCCCACAGGATCCGGTCTGGCGCGGCCTCGATCAGGGCTCTGGCCAGGGGCACGACGTCGTCATAGGGAGGGCCCTTCCCGGTGAGCCGTTCCGCTCCCGACACCTTCACCCACGCCTTCTCCTCCCTTCCCAGCATTTCCCGGAGGAACCGGAAGGGCTCCTGGTCCAGGCCAACTGAGGCCTTCATCCGACCCATGTGGTCGATGATGAACGGGGTTTCGAGCCCATCGAACAGCCCGCGGTGCCGGGGGATCTGCTCGGCGTCGAGATGAAGCTCGACATGCCAACCGAGAGACGCCACCCTCTCGGCCAGGGCCAGCACCCTGGTCGTCCCGACGGGCTCTCGGAGATGACGGACGAAGTTGAAGCGAATCCCCCGGACCCCCACCCCATGCATCTCGGCGAGCTGGTCGTCGTCGGTGGACTCGTCGATCATGGCCACCCCGGCAAATCGGCCCTTCCCTCGCCGGAGGGCGTCGATGAGAGCCGAGTTGTCCTTGCCGTGACAGGAGGCCTGGACCAGGACTGCACGACCAAGACCCAGCCCGTCGTGCAGGGCGATCAGCTCCTCGAAGCCGGAGTCCGGTGGTGTGTAGGTCCGGTCCGGGGCGAACGGGAAGCGGTGGGCCGGACCGAAGACGTGACAGTGAGCATCGCAGGCACCGGCGGGTGGGACGAATCTGGTCGGTGGATGGGGGTCCCTGATCGGGGGTGGGATAGTCCGCTCCAGGTTCAATACGACCTCGAAAAGACCATGCCGTCCATCAGCTTGCGGGCGGTCCGGATGATCCCGGCGCTCTCCACGGTGGGCTCTCCGTCGAGGGAGAGCCGAACCGTGGCGTCGAAGCTGCCCGTGGGGTGCTCCAGTCTGATCAGGCTCCCGGCGGGGTCCACACGGGCCACCTCAGCCGCAGGGGAGCCGGAGAGGAGACATGCCGTGGCCACGCTCACCGCACCCAGCACGCCGATGGCCTGGTGACATCGGTGGGGGATGAAGGTCCTTGTGGAGACGGTCCCGCCGGCGCGGGGTGGGGAGACCAGGGTCAGCTTGGGCACCGTGTCGGAGGCCACGTCGCCCAGGTTCATCATGGGCCCCGCGGCGAGCCTGATCCGCTCCAAGCGTGTGGTGAGATCGGTGTTTGCCTCCAACTCCTCGCAGCTCTCATAACCGGTGACGCCCAGGTCGTCGCTCTTCAGCACCACCACCGGCATGCCATTGTCGATCAGGGTGACCTCGGTGTCTTCAACCATGTCGCTCACCCGCCCGGTGGGGAGAAGGGCGCCGGTGCTGGCGCCGGCGATGTCCTCGAACTCGAGCCCGATTTCCGCTGCCGACCCCGGAACCCCGGCGATCTCGGTGTCCCCCGCGTAGACGGGATGCCCGCCCTCGACGGGGAAGGTGGCCACGGCGACACTTCCGGTGTTCTGCATCAGGATCCGCACGGAGGGGCGGCCATCGGCAACGGTGATGAGACCCCGCTCCAAGGCGAACGGGCCTACCGCGGCCAGCATGTTGCCGCAGTTCTGCTTGTCGGTGACCACTGGCTGGTCCACCGATACCTGGAGGAACAGATACTCGAGATCGATGTCGTCGCCTTCCGACGGTGAAACCACGGCGACCTTGGTGGTGAGAGGATGGGCTCCTCCGACCCCGTCGATCTGCCGCGGATCGGGGGAACCCATGACCCGGAGCAGAAGCTCGTCGCGCTCCTCGGAGTCCGATGGCAGGTCGGCGGCGAGGAAGAACGCCCCTTTCGAGGTGCCGCCCCGCATCAGCATGCAGCGGATACCTGGCGGGTCGGAGCTCATTGGTGCCTAGCGGATCGGGTGTTTGAAGATAGCGACGTACGGCCCGCAGATAGGGTTGCCGTCATGAGTCGGGAGTCGCTTGTGGTGGTCAGCGCCCATGTCGGGGACTTCGTGTGGAGAGCCGGTGGCGCCATGGCCCTCTACGCCAATCGCGGCCATGAGGTGACCGTGGTCTGCCTCGCCTACGGGGAGCGGGGCGAGTCGGCTCGCTACTGGCGGGAGGGAATGGACCTGAAGCAGGTGAAAGAGGCGAGACACGCCGAGGCCGAGGCAGCCGTCGAGGTGCTCGGTGCCGATCTCCGAGCCTTCGACGCCGACGATTACCCCCTGGAGGAGACCACCGAGCTCCTCGAGCGACTGGTGGTGGTGTATCGAGAGGTGCGACCATCCATCGTGCTCACCCACACCGAGCGGGATCCATGGAATCGGGACCACGAGACCGCACATTCCATCGCCACCAAGGCGCGCATTATCGCCCAAGCCGCCGGTCACGACCCCGGAACCGAGGTGATCGGAGCTCCGCCGGTGTTCCTTTTCGAGCCCCATCAGACCGAGTACTCGGGCTTCATGCCCGATGTGCTGCTCGACATCACCGAAGTCTGGGAGAAGAAGCTGGAGGCGATGCGGTGCATGGAGGGTCAGCAGCATCTCTGGGACTACTACACCGACGTGGCGATCCGGCGGGGAGTCCAGGCCCGGCGGAACTCGGGCCCGAACCTGGGCCTGGTCACCGACACCAAGGCGGAGGCCTACCAGCGGGTGTATCCGCAGGTGGCGACGGAGCTCTCCTGAGATGACCCGGCACGTTGTGGTGAGGGCGATCGAGCGGGCAGACGCCGACACCATCCGCGGTCTCGGAGATGCCGGAGTGGCCACGGTTCACGAAGCCGCCGGCCAGACCGGTCTGCTCGACGCGGGGATACGGCCCATCCAGGACGGCGCTCGCATCGCCGGCTCGGCGGTGACCGTCTCCTGCGCCCCTGGAGACAACATCATGATCCACGCGGCTGTGGAGGTGATCGAGCCGGGAGACGTTCTGGTCGTGGGGACCACCTCGCCTTCCACGCATGGGATGTTCGGCGAGCTGTTGGCGACGTCGGTGATGCGCCGGGGCTGTCGCGGCCTGGTCATCGATGCCGGGGTGCGCGATGTGGCCGACCTGCGGCGGATGGGATTCCCGGTCTGGTCGAGGGCGATTCACGCCGAGGGGACCGCCAAGGCCACTCCCGGTTCGGTCAACCTCCCGGTCGTCTGCGCCGGGGTGGCGGTGAACCCTGGAGACGTGGTGGTTGCCGACGACGACGGGGTGGCCATCGTCGTCCGTGAGCGGGCGGGAGAGGTCCTGGCGGCGAGTCGGCGGCGTCTGGAGCGGGAGGAGGAGACCAGGGCCCGTCTCGAGACGGGTGAGCTCGGCCTGGACGTCTACGACTTCCGGGAGCGTCTCGGAGAGATGGGTGTTCGCTGGGTCGACACCCTCGGGGAATGAACTGCTGCCCATGAGGGTGGCCGTTCTCGGTCTCGGGGAGGCCGGATCCCTCTTAGCTGCCGACCTGGCCCGGTACTGGGACGAGGTCCATGGCTATGACCCCTCGCCGGTGCCCACCCCTCCCGGTCTCCGGCGACACCCCCGGGCGGAGAGCGCGGTCAGCGGCTGCGACCTGGTGCTGGCAGTGACGCCGGGGTCAGGGGCAGGCACCGCCCTCTCCGGGGTCATCGACACCCTCGAGGAGCACGCGATCTATGCCGACCTGTCCACGGCGTCGCCTGCGGTCAAAGGTGAGCTCGCCACCATGGCCGCGGGGCGAGGCCTCCTCTTCGCCGATGTCGCTCTGATGTCGGCGGTCCCGGGGCGGGGGCTGGGGGCATCGGCGCTCGCTTCAGGCACCGGGGCCCCGCAGTTCGCCGACCTGGTCAACGCTCGCGGCGGCAGCGTGGAGGTAGTCGGTGCCCGCGCCGGGGAGGCGACGGCCCGCAAGCTATTGCGCAGCGTGGTGATGAAAGGCATCGCCGCATTGCTCATCGAGAGCATGGAGGCAGCCGAAGCCCATGGCGAGAGCGGCTGGGCGTGGCGCCATCTGGTCGATCAGCTCACCTCGATCGACGTCGCATTGATGGAAAGGCTCCTCTTCGACACCGTCTCACATGCCGAACGGCGCCTGGAGGAGATGACCGCTGCCCAGAAGATGCTCATCGGGCTGGGAGTCCCTGCCGACATGACCGCCGCCACCTTGGCCC
>CAZAHX010000137.1:0-5897 GCA_964485005.1 uncultured Acidimicrobiaceae bacterium
CAGCCGGCCGAAGTACCCGCCGGCTCACGACTCGGTGAGGTGCGGCCGGTGTTCGTCAAGCTGGAAGACGACGCCCTGGACGAGGACTGAGGGCTGAGAGGCCGGGAACCCATACGGGACCCTTCCCAGAATTACGAGGATGGGATAACTTTGCGGCCATGGGCCGTATCGCACGCATCGCGGGTGGCTCCACCCTCTTGGTGGCGGGAACCACCATGCTCGTGTTGCCGGGTCCAGGGGTCCTCACCATCGCCGCCGGTCTAGCCCTGCTCTCCAAGGACGTGCCCTGGGCGCAGCGGCTGCGACGGCGGTTCACGGGTGACGCCGACGGTCGGCCCAAGGGTCAGGAGGGGGGGTAGACCCCCATGTCCTTGGCCTTGTCGGTCTTCCAGAAGATCTCCCCGATCTGATCGATCAGCTCGAGCAGCTTCTCTCCCTCGGCCGGGTCCGCGGACTTCTTGGCCTCGCCGGCCTGGTGGATGGCGCGCCAGACGAGGTCGTCGAGCTCGGAGTGCTCCTTGCGATGCTCGGCGGTGAAGAAGTCGGCCCAGAGCACCATGAGGTGGTGCTTGACCAGCTCGGCACGCTCCTCCTTGAGCAGGAGAGCCCGGTCCTTGAACACCGGGTCGGTCGAGTCCTGGTACTTCTGGGCGATCTTGTGCACCGACAGGGCCTCGATCTTGGCCTGTGCCGGGTCGTACACACCGCAGTAGAGATCGCAGTGTGCGTGGGCGATGGTCAACTGGCGCATCGAATCTCCTTCTTCCTCTCGCTGACCATACTCATCCCCCGAGTATGGCAATGAGACGCTATGAGATTGCCCAGCGGTCGATGCTGCCAAACCTCCGGCCGGGCCAGGAAGTGGTGGCCACCGACTCCCGGGAAGCCGAATTGGGCGAGATCGTGGTGTTCGAGCACCCGGATCGGCCCGGGTTCTGGATGATCAAGCGAGTGGTCGAGCCGCCGGAGGCCATCGCCGCCAACGAGGCGTGGCTCCTATCCGACAATCCGTCCGAGACCCGAGCCGACTCCAGGTCGCTGGGTGCTCTCCCCAGGGCCGCTCTCCGGCCGGTCGTGGAACGACTCGACGCGGCGACCTTCATCGAGGCGTGCCTGCTGTTAGCCGAGGAGGACGAGTCTCTGGCCGCGGTGGTCGACCGCTACGGGGTCCCCGAGTTCTGGGCGCGTCGCCCCGGATTCGCCACTCTGGTCCTCTTCATCCTGGAGCAGCAGGTCTCCCTGGAGTCGGGGGCCGCCATGTTCCGACGCCTCACCGGGGCGATCGGGCCGGTGACTCCCGCGGCGGTGATCGCCGCCGGTGAGGCAGGCCTTCGCTCCATCGGGGTCACCCGCCAGAAGACCGGGTACCTGCTCGAGCTGGCGACACTGGTCTACCAGGATGGGCTCGATCTGGATGCGGTGGCGGCCCAACCCCGGGATGAGGCGCGGAGCGCGCTGCTCCAGGTGAGGGGGATCGGACCCTGGACCGCCGACGTGTACCTGCTCTCCGCTCTGCGTCACCCCGATGTCTTCCCGGTCGGAGATCGAGCCCTCCAGGTGGGGATGGCCGAGGTGCTCGGGTTGCAGAGCGTGCCCGACCGGGAGGAGATGGAGATTCTGGCCAGTCCGTGGCAGCCGGTCCGGGCCGTGGCCGCCCGTCTCATCTGGCATGGCTACTTGTCGTCTCGGGGCCGGCTGGAGCCGCCGGACCCAGTGGCCGGCCACGGTCCCGATCGAGACGCGTAGAGTCGTGGGTGATGATCGAGTTCGTCGTGAACATGGAGAACCAGCCGGGACGTCTCGCCGCCCTCACCGAGGCGCTGGCCGCCTCCGGGGTGAACATCGAGGCCCTGACCGCCTACGGGCACGACGGCGAGGGCACGGTGCGCCTCATCGTGAACGACGCCGCTGCCACCCGCCGCGTGCTCGACGACGCCGGCCTCCAGCATCACGAGCTCCCGGTGCTCACCGCAGTCCTGCCCCATCGACCCGGTGAGCTTGCCAGGCTGACCCGCGCCATCGCCGACTCCGGGGTCAACATCGACGCCATCTACGTGATGCGAGCCAACTCCGACGGTGTCGAGTTCGCCATCGCCCTCGATGAGCCGGCTTCGGTGCTCCCCGATCTCGAGGTTCTGGGCGGGGCCCTCGCCGACTGACCCTCGCAATTACCGATTAAACCGGGGGCCGTCCATACAATGCGCGCGATGCGCACCATTACCAGGTTGGTTGCGCTCGGATTGATCGTCACGGCCTGCAGCGGCGAGGCCGAGCCAGTAGAGACCACCACCTCCACCACCGAGCCCACCACCACGACCGAACCTGCCGCCACAACCACCGCCGCACCGACCACCACGACCACCGAGCCCCCTGTGGTGTCGGCGATCAACGGACTGCCCGTCGACGACCCCCAGCTCCTGGAGAGAAGGGTCCTCGCGGTCAAGATCGACAATCATCCCAGGGCCCGGCCCCAGTCGGGGATCGAACAGGCCGACATGGTCATCGAGATGATGGTGGAGGGCATCACCCGCTTCATCTCCATCTGGCTGCAGAGCGACTCCGAGTACCTGGGCCCGAATCGCTCGGGGCGGCCCACCGACTCGACCCTTCTCCCCGCCTTCAACAGCCCAACCTTTGTCATCTCCGGCGCTCAGGGCTGGGTGCAGCAGATGATCCGCTCCAAGGGGATCGCGATGATCAAGGAGCTGTCGCCGGGTACTTTCCGCATCGGGGGGCGGAGCGCCCCCCACAACCTCTACGTCAACACCATCGAGCTGAGGGCACACGCCGACAACCAGGGCTATCCGGACGAACCGCCTGCCGGGCCCATCTGGGAGTTCGGCCCCATGCCCGATGACGCCACCCCGGCTTCCGTGGTTCGGATCGACTTCTCCGGCAACTCCGTGGTCTGGACATGGGACGCCGAGGAGATGCTCTGGCTTCGCACCTCGTCGGGCTCCGAGTCCAACTGGCGGGATGTCGAGGGCGAGACCGGGAGGATCGGCGTGCCCGTGCTCGTAGCCCTGTACACCGAGGGGTACAGCGTCAACGGGTTGCCCTCCAGCCGGACGGTCGGCTCCGGCCAGGCTTTGGTGTTCGCCGAAGGCAAGGTGGTCACCGGCACCTGGTCGCGGCAGTCGGAGACCGAGTGGTTCGAGCTCACCGATCAGAACGGCGAGTCGATCCAGGTGCCCCCGGGCAAGGTCTGGGTCTCCCTGGTACCCGCCAATCGCGGGCTGACCTTCGAGGGTTAGCCTCCCACCCGTGCCCGAACGCGCCTCGGCGGCGAACCGTGTCGAACGCGCTCTGGAGCGGGCTCGCGCCTCCCAGGGCAAGCTCAACGCATTCACTTCGCTCGACGACGAGGCGGTGAGCCGGGCGACACGTTTGGATCACGAGGGTCTCGACGGGTCCCTGGCCGGGGTCCCCTTGGCGGTCAAGGACCTCATCGACCATGAGGACCGCGTCACGACCTGCGGGTCGGCCTTCTATCGGCATCGCGCAACGGAGACCGCTCCAGCCATCGCCCGCATGGAGCGGGCCGGGGCCGTGGTGGTCGGCCGGACCGGGCTTCACGAGTGGGCCTTCGGGTTCTCCTCGGAGAACCCTCACTGGGGCCCGGTTCGCAATCCCTGGGACCCGCAGACCTCCCCCGGCGGTTCCTCTGGTGGCTCCGGCACCGCGGTCGCTGCCGGTATCACCCCTCTCGCTCTCGGCACGGACACCGGCGGTTCGGTCAGGGTCCCTGCCGCCCTTTGCGGTACCTATGGCCTCAAGGTGACCCACGGCGCGGTCCCCCTCGATGGCGTCTTCCCTCTGGTGCCCTCGCTCGACACCGTCGGCCCCCTTGCCGCCTCGATGGAAGGCATCGAGGCGGCTTTCCGCGTTCTCTCCGGGGACGGCGAGCCCGCGGCCGATCCGGGGCGGTCGCGGATGGGCGTGCCCCAGCCCTGGTACGACTCAGCCCCTATCGATGACACGGTCGCCTCGGCGTTCGAGGGCGTGGTGGCCTCGCTCAAGGAGCTGGGCCATGAGGTCCGCCCCATCGAGATGCCCGATGTCGCCCCGTCGATCCAGATCGTCCACGCCATCGCCCCCGAGGTGCGTCGGGTCCATCGCCCTTTTCGGGAACGAGGCGAGAGGTATGGGGAGGATGTCGCCGCCAGGCTCGACGATGCCGAGGCGGTCACCGACGAGGAGGTGGCCGAGGCGCTGGCCTGGCAGGCCACCATGCGCCACCGATTCGCCGACGCCCTAGGGACCGTCGACTTCCTGGTCACGCCCACCGTCCCGGTCCGTCGCAAGGTAATTGGCGAGGACTCCATCGGGGGCCACCACTATCGCTCGGTCCTCTCCTACTTCACCTCCCTGGTCAACCAGACCCTGCATCCGGCGCTGGCCATGCCCATCGCCGGCTCGGGAGAGCCGCCTGGCTCCCTCCAGGTCATCGGGCCCCTCGGTGGGGAGAGGGCCCTGATCGGCCTGGGCAGAGTCCTCGAGCGCGAAGGAGTGGTCGATTTCCGCATCGCTCCCGGATGGGACCTCTGACAACTGTCAGGGGCCGATAAACTCGGGGTTGAGAAGACGCACATTCAGGAAGTGATCGACGGTGGCCGAAGAGATCGCCACGAAAGACCCATCCACCACCAAGACCGAGACCCTCGACAAGCTGGTCATCAGATTCGCCGGAGACTCCGGCGACGGCATGCAGTTGGCCGGGAACAGGTTCACCGACGCATCGGCTCTGTTCGGCAATGACCTGGCCACCCTGCCCAGCTTCCCCGCCGAGATCAGGGCCCCGGCCGGCACCCTCCCTGGCGTTTCCAGCTTCCAGCTGCAGATCGCCGACTTCGACATTCTCACCGCCGGCGACCAGCCCGATTGCCTGGTCGCGATGAACCCCGCCGCCCTCAAGCAGCACTTCAAGGATCTTCGTCAGGGTGGGACTCTGATCGTCAACATCGATGCCTTCGACGAAAGAAACCTGGACAAGGCGGGATATGACAGCAACCCGCTGGAGGACGGGTCGCTCGAGGGTTACCGGGTGATCGAGGTGAAAATGGATGAGCTGACCAAGGAAGCGGTGAAGGACACCGGCGTCAGCGGTCGCAGCGTGCTTCGCTCCAAGAACTTCCTGGCCCTCGGTCTCATGGCCTGGCTGTTCCATCGTCCCATCGAGCCCACCATCGAATGGGTGAACAAGAAGTTCGCCAAGAGCCCCGAGGTGGCGGCGGCGAACATCGCCGCCTTCCAGGCGGGCTACACCTTCGGTGAGGCCACCGAGGCCACCAAGACCACCTTCGAGGTGAAGCCGGCAGCGCTCGAGCCCGGCGTGTACACCAACATCAACGGCAACACCGCCCTGGCCTGGGGTCTGATCACCGCCTCGCGGAAGTCGGGCCTCCCCCTCTTCTACGGCACCTACCCGATCACCCCGGCCTCCGACATCCTCCACGAGTTGTCCCGCCACAAAAACTTCGGGGTGCGCACCTTCCAGGCCGAAGACGAGATCGCTGCAGTGGGGAGCGCGGTGGGCGCCGCCTTCGCCGGGACTCTGGCGGTGACCGGCTCGTCGGGGCCGGGGATCGCCCTGAAGAGCGAGACCCTCTCCCTGGGCTTCATGCTCGAGCTGCCCATGATCGTGATCAACGTGCAGCGGGGCGGGCCCTCCACCGGGCTACCCACCAAGCCCGAGCAGTCCGACCTCCTCTTCTCGCTCTATGGCAGGCACGGGGAGGCCCCGATCCCGGTGCTGGCGGTGTCCTCCCCGTCCAATGCCTTCACCATGGCCATCGAGGCCGCCCGGATCGCCATCAAATACATGACCCCTGTTCTCCTCCTGAGCGACAACCACATCGCAAACGGGTCCGAGCCCTGGCTGCTCCCCGATCTGGAGG
>CAZAHX010000138.1:0-5897 GCA_964485005.1 uncultured Acidimicrobiaceae bacterium
CGAACGCGACGTGGGGAGTGGGTCGACGGGCGAAATCGATCTCGTCGGGCGTGGAGAAGACTTCCGGGTCGCGGTTGGCCGATCCGAGGAGAAGCCCCACCTTGGTGCCGCGTCGTAGCGAAGTGCCGTTCCACTCGAGGTCCTCGAGCACCCATCGCTCGAACATCTGCAGGGGGGTGTCGTAACGCAGCAGCTCCTCGCCTGCCACGTCGGCGAGATCCGGCTCGGCGTGCAATCGTGAGTAGACATCGGGCCTCTGAGCCAGGGCCAGCAGCCCGTTGCCGATGGCCTGGACCGTGGCCTCGTGACCGGCGTTCAACGTGAGGATGCAGGTGGCGATGAGCTCTTCTTCGGACAGGACGTCTCCATCGTGCTCGGCTTCGAGCAGTGCGGAAACCAGGTCGTCACCCGGTGAGCGCCGCCGATGCTCGACCTGCCCACGCACATACTCCACGAACTCCTCGGTTGCTTGCTCCGCCGCCGCACCCTCTTCCGGCGTCACCCGCTCATCGAACAGCCTGATGATCGCGTGTGACCATTCGACCAGCTGTGGCTGGTCTTCCGAAGGAATCCCCAGGAGCTCGGCGATCATCGTCAGGGGGATCGGGGTCGCGAAATCTGCGACCGCTTCCATCTCACCCCGCCCCAACGCATCCTGGAGAGCCGTCCGAGCGGTCGCCTCCATGCGGGGCCTGTACGACTCTGCGGCACGACGGGTGAACGCCCACTGGACCAAACGCCTGATCCTCGTGTGTCCCGGCGGCTCGAGGTCGATGAAGGAGTTGCGGATGTACGCGGTCCAGGTCGGGTACTCGGACGGGTATATGCGGGAGTACACCTCCGGGTCGATCTCCTCGATGGGAACGGCGCTTCTCACATCGCGCCCGAAGCGACGATCCTTGAGGATTCCCGACACATCCGCATGGCGCGTGAAAAAGGTGATGCCCCACTCCTCGTCGAAGAAGACCGGCGTCTCGTCCCGGAGGCTCCGGTAGGTGGGATAGGGATCGGCCTGAAACCGGGCGCTGTATGGCTGGAAGGCTGCCATGCCCTAACCGTAGGCCGGGGGCCGGCTCAATCCTTGACCCAGATCACTCCGTCAGCTGCAGGCATCCGCAATCTGCGAGTGGCGAACAACAGGACCACCAGCACTGCGATGAACGGGGTGATCTGGGGGAGCTGGTTGGGGACCTGGTCTGTGGTGAGATACACCCAACCCACCAACCCCCCGGCAATCGCCAGGGCGGCCGCCGAGAGCCATCTTCGGCGGAGCAGGGAGCGGATGACGAACAGAGCGAATACCACTGTGACCAGCAGGAGCAGGGCGTGGGGAGCGTTGGGGTCGCGGAGACGGAGTGTCTCGGTGAAACCGAACAGGAGCGAGCCGGCAGCGGTCCCTCCCGGGCGCCAGTTGCCGAAGATCATGGTGGCGAGACCGATGAACCCCTTGCCTCCCGTTTGAGCCTCCTTGTACAGGCCGGACAATTGAACCGACAGGAAGCCTCCCCCGAGCCCGGCGAGCACGCCCGAGATGACCACTCCGTAGTACTTGTACTTGTAGACGTTGATCCCAAGGGAGTCGGCGGCGTCGGGATCCTCCCCACAACTGCGCAGGCGCAAGCCGAACCTCGTTCTCCACAGGACGTAGGCCGAGACGGGGATTATCAGGATGCATGCCAGGGAGAGCCACGACATCTGGAAGAAGAACCCTCTGAGAATCCCGGAGAGGTCACTGATGAGCAGCCAATCGAGCCGCTCGATCGCCCCCAAGGTGTCCGGGCTGCGCCATCCGAGGATCCGTCCCCCGGCGAGGAAGGGAAGGGTGAAGGTGCTGACCCCGACAACGGTGGGCGATTGTGTGATGGAGCCTCCGTGGGCCGGGAAGATCAGCCCGGACAGGTACCGCGTGATCCCGGGAGCTATGACGAGGATGGCGGTCCCGGCGATTATGTGGTCGACGGCGAAGGTGACAGTGGCAACCGCCATCAGCAGGCCACCCAGCCCCCCTGCGATGATTGCGAGCAGCATCCCGAACCAGGGATTGCCGGTTATCAGGGTCCCGTAGGCGCCGAACCAGGTGCCGAACACCATCAGCCCCTCCAGGCCGATGTTCACCACGCCCGACCGTTCCGAGAACATCCCTCCCAGCCCGGCGAGGAGGATGGGGAGCGACCACGCCACGGCGATTCTCCATGTCCCCGACGACGTGAGGTCGTTGGTGGGGATGCGGGCGAACTCCTGGACGAGGGCCAGCAATACGACGCCCATGACCCCAAGAGCGACCCACCGAACCCGAAGATTCGGCATCGCCCTGAGCCAGCTACGGGTGAGTGGGCCCATGGCCTCGGTCTCCTTGGCAGGATGGCTCATCGTGCCTCACCCACTAGATCGGCCGCCGCCTTGGCGTCCTGGACCCGCTTGTAACGCTCGGCGATCGAGTACGCCACCACCACCGAGAGGATCACCACACCCTGGATGATCGCCACGATCTCCCTCGGTGCGTCACCCCTGACCTCGAGCACTCCGGAAGCACGGCTGAGCCATCCGAACAGCAACGCGCCCACTGCGATCCCCGCGGCGTGGTTGCGACCCAGGAGAGCGACCGCGATTCCGGCGAATCCCAGGCCCTGGGGAAACCTCAGGCTGTAGGCGTGGGCTTCGCCGAGGAGAACGGGGAGCCCGACCAGTCCCGCTACTGCGCCGGAAAGGAGCATGGCCATGACCACCGTGCGTTTGGGATCGACGCCGCTCACCTCGGCTGCCGACGGGTTGTAGCCCGTGGCTCGAAGGTCGAACCCCAACCTGGTCCGGTTCACCAGGTAGTGGTATGCGATTCCCACGACGATCGCCACCAGGACGAATCCCCAGAGCGGGGTGCGGGTGGGCTGGCCGGTGAGTGCCTCCACCACCGGCGATAGTGACGGAAACCAGCCCGACTCGGGAATCTTCTCGAGGCTGGTGTCCAGCCCGGGATCGGGTACATCCCATCTACCGAGCAGGTACGAGACCACCCCACCTACGGCGATGGCATTCAACATGATCGTGGAGATGACCTCGTGAACGTTGCGGGTCACCTTCATGAATCCCGACAGGCCAGACCAAAAGGCGCCCACGGCCATCCCCACGAGGACGATGATGGTGATGTGCACCACGGGTGTGGTGGCAATCTGGGAGCCAACCTGGGCTGCGATGAAAGCGGCGAGGATGTACTGGCCTTCCACCCCGATGTTGAACAGGTTCATCCGAAATCCGATGGCGACCGCCACCCCCGACAGATAGAGCGGTGTCGCCCAGTTGATCGTCTCCACCATGGTGTTGAGGCGGGTGCCGTATGCAGCAACGTTGGCGAAGGCCTCGAAGGGGTTGGCGCCGGATATGACGAGCACGATCCCAGAGACCACCAGCGAGAAGGCGACCGCGGCGATGGGCGGGGCGAAGGCCAGGGCCCGACTCTTCAACTCGAGACCACCTCGGCCCCCGTCATGTAACCGCCCAGCTCCCTCGGAGTGACTTCGCCAGGGTCGAGATCGGCGGCTATCCGGCCTCTGAGGATGACATGGAGACGGTCGGAGAGGCCGATCAGCTCGTCGAGGTCGGCCGAGACGAGAATGATCCCCATGCCTTGAGCGCGTGCGTTGCGAAGCTCCTCCCAGACGGCGGCCTGTGCCCCCACGTCGATGCCTCGTGTGGGATGGGCTGCGACCAGCACCTTGAGCGAGGCGGACAGCTCCCGGCCCACTATCAGCTTCTGCTGGTTGCCACCAGAGAGGGCATGGACAGGAACGTCCACGCCCGGGGTCCGGACGTCGAACCGTTTCACCATCTCCTCGGCGTGCTCACGCCCCGCTTTGGGGTCGATCCAGAATCCCCAGCGCACGAACGGTGACATCGACTGACGTCCCAGCATGTCGTTCTCCCACACCGGGGCAGGCAATAGCAATCCCTTGCGATGACGGTCCTCGGGGATGTACCCGATGCCTGCCTCGCGGATCTTTCGGACCGGCCATCCGGAGATGTCGGTCCCGTCGAGTTCCACCCTTCCGGCGGTGAGCGGGCGGATGCCGAGGATCGTTTCGACCAGCTCTAGCTGCCCGTTTCCCTCCACACCTGCGATCCCGACGATCTCGCCTGCATGAACCGTCAGGTCGATACCGGACAGCGCCACATCGACCTCGGTCCCTGCCTGCTCGAGGCCTCTGACTTCGAGCAGGACCTGGTCGGTGACCGTGGAGTCCCGGGTGTCGGGGGTGGGCAGCTCGGAGCCCACCATGAGCTCGGCGAGATCGTCGGCCGTCACGTCGCCCGGCTTCACGCTCGCCACGCTCTTGCCCCTCCGGAGCACGGTGATGGTGTCGGCGATTTCCAGCACCTCGTCGAGCTTGTGATCGATGAATAGGATCGTGTGGCCGCGCTCCTTGAGCTCTCGCATGTTGCGGAACAGCTCTTCGACCTCCTGAGGCACGAGCACCGCGGTGGGCTCGTCGAGGATGAGGATCCTGGCACCGCGATAGAGCACCTTGATGATCTCGACTCGTTGGCGCTCACCGACCTCTAGCGTCTCGACCAGCTCGTCGGGGTGGACATCGAGGCCGTAGGCTCGGCTCACCTCTTCTATTCGGGCCCGGGCCGCCTCGAAGTCGATTCCGCCTCTTGTCATCGGCTCCGCTCCGAGGATGACGTTCTCCAGCACCGTGAGATTGTCCGCCAGCATGAAATGCTGGTGGACCATGCCGATGCCGGCAGATATGGCATCGACAGGAGAGTGGAACACCTTCTCCTCGCCGTTGACGACGATCCGACCCTCGTCGGGCCGCACCATCCCGTAGAGGATCTTCATCAGGGTCGATTTGCCGGCACCGTTCTCGCCGCAGATGGCGTGGATCTCACCAGGTTCCACCCGGAGGCTCACCGAGTCGTTGGCGACCACACCGGGATAGCGCTTGGTCACGTTCTCTAGCAGCACGGCCGGCTCAGCCACCGCTGGGATCTCCTCTCGACTCGCAAAGAGCGGGACCGGGCTCGCTAGGTCCGGTCCCGCTCTCCAACACGTGTCAGCGACTCATCAGGCGTCGGCCGGGTCCGTCGGGACCTCGACCTCTCCCGAGATGATCCTTTCCTTCCAGGCGTCGAGCTCGTCGACGATGTCGTCCACGAAGCCTCCCGACGTCGAGTATCCGACCCCGTCGTCGGAGAGGTCGAAGACATTGACCCCGGGTTCGAACTCACCGTTGACATGGGCTTCGATGGTGTTGAAGACCGACACATCGACACGCTTCAGCATGGAGGTGAGTATGTAGTCCCTCACGTCCTCGCCGGCGGTCAGGTACTGGTCGGAGTCGACTCCGATCGCCCACACTTTGGTGTCGTTGGCCTCCGAGAACTCCTTGGCCGCCTGGAAGAGACCGGCACCGGTGCCGCCCGCGGCGTGATATACGATGTCCGCGCCCTGCTCGTACATCGACTGGCCAATCACCCGTCCCGAGGCGGGGTCGTTGAACCCGTCGAAGTTCGGGGGCTCGGTCACGTACTGGGAGAGGATCTCGATGTCGGGGTTGACCGCCTTGGCTCCGGCGATGTAGCCGGCCTCGAATCGCTGGATGAGCTCCATGTTGACACCGCCGATGAAGCCGATGACACCGGACTCGCTCTTGAGCGCTGCCGCTGCCCCGACCAGGAAGGAGCCTTGCTCCTCGGCGAACACGAGACCAGCGACGTTGGGAGCCTCGACAACGGAGTCGACGATGGCGAAATTCACGTCAGGGTGGGCCGCTGCCGCGCTCTCCATCGGCTCGGTGAACAAGAACCCGACTCCGAACACCAACTCGTTGGTCTCGGCCTGGAGGTTCAACAGTTCCTCACGGTTGGAGCCGTCATCGGCAGCCGAAGCCTCAGACGAC
>CAZAHX010000139.1:0-5876 GCA_964485005.1 uncultured Acidimicrobiaceae bacterium
GGCGCCACCTTGTTGACGTTCTCGTCGGTGGTCTGCGCGGAGAGGATGGTCACCACCAGCAGCTGCCAGGGGCTCTCGTAGTCGAGGGCGGTGCCGATCTCCGGATACCTCTGGCGCAGCCTGTTGAGCACGGCGCGTGCCTTCCCTCTCTCCACCGCCGTCGGAGTGGTCCCATCCGCTCTCTGCCCTGGCATGACGGGGCATGGTATTGGCCGGGTCTACCCTCCCAGCCTCCTATGACGGGCACCGGGAACAGCCGAGCGGTCGCAGCCCTCCTCGGCGCCTCCTTTCTCTTCGGCGCCACCTTTGTCGTCATCAAGTCGGCCCTGGCCGATGTGGAGCCCGTCACCTTCGTGGCCTGGCGCTTTCTGTTGGGTGCGGTGGCGCTCGCCATCTTCGCCGCCCCGAGAGGGAGGATGTTGTGGGCACACGGGGCGATATGCGGGACCGCCCTCTTCGCCGGCTATGCCCTGCAGACCACCGGGTTGTCGGTGACCAGCGCCACCAACTCCGCGCTGATCACCGGTCTGTATGTGGTTCTCACCCCCTTCCTCGCCGCGCTCCTCGCACGCAGACGGCCCAGTGTCTGGGTGCTGGTGGCGGCGGGCGCCTCATTCGTGGGACTGGTCCTGGTCACCGGCGCCGAGGAGCTGGCGGTGAGCCGGGGAGACCTGCTCACCCTGGGATGCGCATTTGCCTTCGCCCTCCACATCGTGGCTCTGTCCCGTTACGCGCGCCTCCATCCCGTGGTCCCCTTCACCACGGTTCAGCTGACGGTCACCGCGGCCCTCGCCTTTCCTCTCGCCTTCCTCGCCGAGGGCGTCACGGTCCCGGTGCCCGAGGCGTGGGCGGCCCTGGCTCTCACCGGGCTCGGGGTCTCCGCCGGGGCCTTCCTTCTCCAGATCTGGGCTCAGACGATTCTCGGACCGGCGACCGCGGCCGTGGTGCTGGCCGCCGAGCCGGCGTTTGCGGTGGCGACGGCGTGGGTGGTCCTTGGTGAGCGACTCGAGCCGGAGGGCTGGCTGGGCGCCGTCTTGATCGTCGCCGCCATCTACCTCGCGGTCACCCGGCAGCGGGATCGGGCGTCAAAGGCAGCAGAGTCGGTGACCCCTGCTCACTGAGCCACCTGGTAGGAGTCGTCCTGAAGGCGGCGAGCCATCCTGGCCAGGATGCGGATGCACGCCACGACCGCGAACAGCCCCACGGCGAGGAGGACGACCAGTTCAGCACCAGTGGAGAAAGGCTTCTCGCACTCCTGGAGACCCCCAGGACACAGACCGAAGCCAGTGCCCCCGCCCAGCAGGTCGATGAGGACCAGGAGCGGCACGGTGGCGATGGCCACGGCGACCACCCCGAGCAGGAGGATGGCGATCCTGATCACGATCACAGGCACGACAACGACACGGTACCCGGCTGCGGTTCCTGACCGGCATACAATCGCGGCCTCGTGACCGGCTACCACATCGAGGACTTCACCGACCAGGAGACAGCGGTCCTCGAGCGATTCTTCACCAACGCCGACAAGCCCGTCTTCGGTCTCGTCAACCTTCCCGAGGTGGTCAAGGGAGCGCTCTTCGCCCGCTACTCGAGATCCCCCAAGTCCTTGCGGAGGCTGTTCCTCGATGAGTTCGTCTCCGACCCCGACAGCGGGATCGAGACCATCGCCACGACGATGGGCGAGGGCCACGAGGCCGCCACTCGCCGGGCCGAGGACCTCTACCGGAGGATCTTCTTCGAGTACGGCGACGACTCCGTGGCCCAACTCGGGGGGGCACACCTGGCCTGCGAACAGGCTTCGAACCTGCTGACGAAGGTCCTCGAATGGGGGCGGCTCGCCGCCTATCTGGAGCAGTCCACCCGCTACATCCGATACGACGACCGGCTCGGAGATCGCTACCGCTATTTCATCCCCGAGGAGGTCGCCTCCTCTGGTTTCTCCGATCGTTACCGGGCCCACATGGACCGCGTTTTCGAGACCTACTCCCGGATGGTGGAGGCGATGACCGAGGTCTACGAGCAGCGTCACCCCCGTCAGGAGGACGACCCGGCGTGGGTGTGGCGTGCCACGATCAGGGCCAAGGCCTGTGACGCGGTGCGGGGTCTCCTCCCGGTCGCCACCCTCTCCAATGTCGGCATCTACGCCACGGGCCAGGCCTACGAGATGGCGCTGGTCAGGATGCAGGCCAACCCCCTCGCCGAGGTCAGGGAGTACGGGGCGATGATGCTCGACGAGCTGCGCAAGATCATCCCCTCCTTCCTCACCCGTGTCGACCTGGAGAACCGGGGGGTGCGCTGGTCCGAGTATCTGGAATCGGTGCGTCGGGAGCTCGAGACGTCTGCCGCGGACTTCCCCGCCCCCGATGACACGGGGCCTGGAGTCCAATTGGTCGACTGGGACCCGGAGGCGGAGACCAAGATCGTCGCTGCCGCCCTGTACGCGGTCTCCGAACTGCCCGACGAGCGGCTCCTGGCGATGGTGCGGGAGATGTCACCGAAGCAGAGAGCCGAGATCATGAAGGCCATGGTCGGGGATCGGGGAAACCGACGCCACAAGCCGGGAAGGGCGATGGAGCGGACCACCTACCGATTCGACGTCAAGTGCGACATCGGAGCCTTCAGGGACCTGCAGCGGCATCGGTTGATGACCCTGGAATGGCAGCGCTACAACACTCGTCTTGGATATGACCTTCCCGAGGACGTCATCGCTCAGGGTCTCGACGCAGACTGGTCCGCTCTCATGGACGACAGCGGAGAGCTCTACGAGGAACTGCGCGAGGACCTGGGCCCCGACGTCGCCCAGTACGTGGTCCCCTTCGCCTACAACATCCGCTTCGTGATGGAGATGAATCCCCGTCAGGCCTTTCACCTCATCGAGCTGCGCAGTCAGCCGGCGGGTCACCCCGCGTATCGCAGCGTCGCCCACCAGATGCACATCGCCATCAAGGAGGTGGCCGGGCATCGACTGATCGCCGACGCCATGTCGCACGTCGACTACACCGATGTGGACCTGGAGCGTCTCGAGGGCGAGCGCCGCGCCCAACGCAAGCGGGAGGCCTCCCTCGGGGTGTGAGCGCCGGTCTGGGTATCGGTGACCCGGCCGTTTATCCTCGTCTCATGGCCGAATTCGATGTCGACGCGATGATCGAGCGGTTCTCCGACCGGGCGAAGGCGGTACGCGACCGGCCCCTGCCACCAGTAGCGGGCGAGGAACGGAAGAAGTTCATCAGCCAGGCACAGACCGACTACACCGACTACGCCCTCATCGCCAATGCCTCCTGGGAACGTGAAGGAGACGAGCTGGTCTTGAGGATCCCTCTCCAGCCACGAGACTGACCGGAGTGCTCTCCAAGCGGCTGGTCATCGTTTCCGGCAAGGGAGGGGTGGGTAAGTCGGCAGTCGCCGCCGGGATCGCCATGCTCGCCCAGCGCCGCGGTCTCCGGGTCCTGGCCGTGGAGATGGGGTCCGAAGGCGGGTTGGCGACTCATTTCGGCACCGGGCAGCTGGAGTTCGTTCCCCGGGAGGTGAGACCCGGTCTGCACGCGCTGCGCATCGTCCGATCCGAGGCCCTGCTCGAATATCTCTCTCTTCAGCTTCGTCTCCCGGGTATGGGGCGGTTCGGTCCCTTGGCCCGGGCATTTGACGCACTCGCCACCGCGGCGCCCGCGGTACGCGAGATCATCACCCTGGGGAAGGTGCTCTGGGAGGTCAAGGAGGACAGATGGGACCTGGTCGTCGCCGACGCCCCTCCCACAGGTCAGATCGGCTCCTACCTCCGGGCGCCGGTCAGCATCGCGGAGCTGGTGCCCACGGGGCGGATCGGGACACAGGCCGACTGGATGCGGGAGACGCTGGCGGACCCGGAGAGGACCCTTCTCGCCCTGGTCACCATCCCCGAGGAGCTTCCCGCCATGGAGACCGCGGACACTCTGACCTGGTTGGGGAAGACAAATGTGACCCCACCCCCCATGGTCATCGCGAACAGGGTGCTCCCCGAACTGGGCGACGGGACGACTCCCGAGGGGGCCGTCGGCGAGATGGCCGCTCTGCACCGCGCCCTTTGCTCCGAGCAGCGGCGCTGGCTGGATCACCTGCCCCCCGATCTGTCACTGCCCTTCCTGTTCGGGCTGTTCACCCCCGGCGAGGTGGCCGCCAAGCTGAGCGAGCACCTGGAGGCAGCAGCGTGACCCGGGCGATACTGGTGACCGGAGCGGGAGGGGTGGGCAAGACCACGGTCGCCGCGGCGATCGGAGTGGCCGCGGCCCGCCGTGGGGTGCGCACCCTGGTGGTAACGGTCGACCCGGCTCGGCGACTGGCCGACGCCCTGGGTCTGGCCAGCCTGGGAGACGAGCCCCAGCCCCACGAGGACGAGCCGCTCCGCTGGGCGGCGATGCTCGACTCCACGGCGTCGTGGCGGGCGGTGGCGATGCGGCACGCCGACCCCGAAGTCGCCACCAGGCTGGCCGACAACGAGTTCTTCGAGGCGGCGTCGGAGCACTTCCCCGCTTCCCAGGCATATGCCGCGGCCGACCAGGCCGCCACCTTCGTCCAGGCCAGGGCATGGGATCTCGTCGTGGTGGATACCCCTCCGTCGGGTGGAGGCATCGACTTCTTCTCCTCACCTGGGCAGATGGCCGACCTGGTGGGCGGGCGTCTTCTCCGTTGGATCACCGGCGGCCCGCTGCCGGGGCGGCGCTTCTTCTTCGATCGGGCGGCTCGGCCGGTGCTCCGCATAGCCGGGTCGGTGCTGGGCTCGGACCTCCTGGAGAGGGTCTCCGAGTTCCTCCTCGACCTGAGGACCACCTACGACGGCGTGTCCCAGCGGGGACGGGAGATCGAGAAAGTGCTCCGAGAGGCAGCCATCGTGGTGGTGACCACCGCCGACCCCTTCCCGGTCGCCGAGGCGGTCAGGTTCTATCGGGAGCTCCCCCGCCTCGCTTCGACTCCTGCGGCCGTCCTTTTCAACCGTGCTCTCCCCGAGTCGTGGATCAATCCGTCGATCCCCCACTCCACCTCGCCGGAGCTGGCGAACAATGCGGAGCGATGGTCGGCTGAGGCGCTGCGGCAGAGTGAAGTCCGAGAGGAGTTCTCCTCGCGCTACGGGGCACTGGTGGCGACGATCCCATGGATCCCCGACCCGCCCACCGATCTGGAGGGCCTGTCGGCCTTGATCGCGGACGACGGGGGTGTCATCCCTTGGGAGCGCGTCGGAATAGCCTGAGGGGCATGGCCAACGCAGCCGCCTTCTTCGACTTGGATCGGACGCTGATCGCCGGTGCATCGGCATTCCCCTTGGGCATAGAAGCCTGGCGTCAGGATCTGGCGTCGGGCAGAGACCTCTTGGGTTGGGCGCTCGCGGCGATGATGTTCAAGCTGATCGGCGACACCGGCGAGGGGACCTCCACGGAGGTCATGAGCGACTTCTTGAGCCGCATCGAGGGGACACCGACGAGCGAGCTCGACCTGGTGGGCTCCTCGCTGCTCCCCAGGCTGGTGGACCGGGTGCGACCCGAGTCGAGGAAGCTGCTCTCGTTGCACCACGAGCGCGGGCGGGACACGTGGATCGTTTCCGCGAGTCCCGAGGAGCTGGTGGCGCCGCTCGCGGACTCGCTGGGGATGACCGGCGCCATCGGCACCAGAGGAGAGATCGTCGACGGCCGGTACACCGGACAGCTCGACGGGCCCTTCGTCTACGGCCCGGGCAAGGCGGAGGCGATATCCCGGCTCGCCGCCGAGCGTGGTTACGACCTGGAGCGCTGCTACGCATACTCCGACTCCGTCTCCGACCTGCCCATGCTGGAGTTGGTGGGGCATCCGGTGGCGGTCAACCCGGATTCCCGGCTCGACGCCATCGCCCACGATCGGGGCTGGCCGGTGGT
>CAZAHX010000140.1:0-5853 GCA_964485005.1 uncultured Acidimicrobiaceae bacterium
CCGAGGACCCGGTGATCATCGCCTACACCTCGGGGACCACGGGACGGCCCAAGGGAGCGGTCCACGTTCAGGCCGGACTTACGGTGAAAGTCGCCGCCGAGGGGGCGTTCCAACTAGACGTCCACCCCGGGGACGCGCTCATGTGGGTCACCGACATGGGTTGGATCATGGGCCCGTGGATGGTCATCGCCGGTCTGGCCAACGGTGCCGCCATCGCCACTTTTGACGGGGCTCCCGACCACCCCGGCCCGGATCGGGTGTGGCAGGTGGTCTCCGACCTGGGGGTCACCCACCTCGGCATCTCCCCCACTCTGATCCGTTCCCTGCAGCCCCACGGCGCCTCCCAGACCCGTCGTCACGACCTGAGCCGGCTACGGGTGATCGGCTCCACCGGGGAGCCGTGGAATCCGGAGCCGTGGTGGTGGCTATTCCGGGACGTCGGCGGGGAGCGCATCCCCATCGTCAACATCTCCGGAGGGACCGAGATCGGGGCGTGCATCCTCTCGGTGAACCTGCTGCAGGGGATCAAGCCGACCTCGCTGGGAGGGCCCTCCCTGGGCGTCCCCGCCGATGTGTACGACGAGAGCGGCAGCCCGGTGCGAGCGCAGGTGGGGGAGTTGGTGATCGGAGGGCCGTGGCCCGGGATGACCCGTGGATTCTGGGGTGAGCCCCAGCGCTATCTGGACACCTATTGGTCCCGGTTCGACGGGGTGTGGGTGCACGGCGACTGGGCCTCGATCGACGAGGACGGCTTTTGGTATCTGCACGGCCGCTCCGACGACACCCTGAACGTCGCCGGAAAGAGGGTGGGGCCCGCCGAGATCGAATCGGCGGCGGTGGCCCTCGACGAGGTGGTCATGGCGGCGGCGGTGGGCATCCCCGATCCTGTCAAGGGAGAGGCCATCGCCCTCTTCGTCGTGCCAGCCCCCGGCGTGGAACCGGATCAGGCTCTCACCGACAAGGTGAGGAAGACGGTGGTCGACACCCTGGGCAAGGCCTTCGCCCCGGCCGCGGTCAGCTGGGCCGCCGACCTACCCCGTACCCGGTCCCAGAAGATCATGAGGAGAGTGGTCAAGGCGGTGGCCCTGGGCGAGGAGCCGGGGGACCTGACCAGTCTGGAGAACCCTGCCAGCCTGGAGAGCATCGAGAAGATCGCCGTGTAGCAGAGGTGTGGTCAGGGCCGACCGTCGGTCAGGCGCTCTCCTTGTCCACCAAATAGCACGCCACGAACTGGCCTCCACCCTTGTCCTCAAGGGGAGGATGCGGGCTTTCGTAACAGATGGTTTCTGCCCATGGGCAGCGCTCGATGAATCGGCAAATCTCGGGAGGGTTGATCGCCTTGTTGACCCCGCCCTTGATCTCCACGCGAGGTCGATCGTAGGAAGGGTCGGGAACGGGAACCGCAGAGATCAGCGCCCGCGTATATGGGTGCTTGGGCTCGGAGAGGATCTGCTCGGTGGTCCCGGTCTCAACGATCTTGCCGAGGTACATGACCGCGATTCGATCGCACATGTACCGGGCCACCGCCAGGTCGTGCGTGATGTACAGGTAGGAAACTCCGAAATCCTTGGCCAGGTTGAGCATCAGCTCCATGATCGAGATGCGGATGCTGACGTCGAGCATGGAGGTGGGCTCGTCGGCGACTACGAAGTTGGGGCTGAGCACCAGGGCGCGGGCGATCGCAACCCGCTGACGCTGGCCACCCGACAGCTCATGGGGGTAGCGGAACATGAAGGACTGCGGCGGGGTGAGACCTACCTTTGCAAGCAGCTCGGCGACCCGCTCTTCGCGCTCCGCCAGCTTGCCGATTCTTTGCACCGCCAGCGGCTCCGCCACGGTGTCGTAGACCGTCCGTCGGGGGTTCATCGACTCGTAGGGATCCTGAAAGATCATCTGGACCTTTCCGCGGAAGTCCCTCATGTCCTCCCGTTCGATGTGGGCCACATCGAACATCGACCCGTTGTCCGACATCTCGATCTTTCCGTCGGTGACCTGGTCGAGTTTGGCCAGCATCCGCCCCGTGGTGGTCTTGCCGCATCCCGACTCCCCGACGAGTCCCAGCGATTCACCGGGATAAATCTCGAAGCTGATGTCGTCGACGGCGTGCACGAACTCCGTGGGCTTGCGGAGCATCCCCCTGGAGATGGGGAACAGCTTCCTCAGGCTCTCCACCCTGACAAGCGGCTGCGTCATGGCAGCAAGGCCTCGATGGTGTCGGGGACCTGCTCCCAGTTCCAGCAGGCCACCCGGTGCCCCACGGAGATCTCGCCCAGGGGGGGCTCGTCGGTGACGCAGATCTCGGTAGCGAACGGGCAGCGGGGGTGGAACCGGCATCCGGTAGGTGGATTGAGCAGATTGGGCGGCTCACCCTCCAGGGGCGCCAGCTTCCGGCGCGGCCCGGTCACCGAGGGTGTCGAGGACAAGAGGAGGAAGGCGTAGGGATGCTTCGGTCGGGCAAAGACTTCCCGCGTTGATCCCACCTCGACCAGCTTTCCCGCATACATGACGCCAATCGTGTCGCTGACCTCGGCTATCACCGCGATGTCGTGAGAGATGTAGATGATCGACATCCCCAGCTCCTGCTGGATCTGCTTCATCTCTTTGAGGATCTGGTCCTGGACGATGACGTCCAATGCGGTGGTGGGCTCGTCGGCAATGATGATCTGCGGGTTGCAGGACAGCGCCATGGCGATGACGGCGCGCTGCCGCATTCCGCCGGACAGCTCATGCGGATAGCGATCCACGGTCGAGTCGGAGAGGCCCACCATCCGAAAAGTGCTAGCGATGCGCTCCCCGGACTCGGCCTTGGACAGCGGGGGGTCGAAGTGGAGGTCCATCGCCTCCTGGATCTGGTCACCCACCCGGTAAACAGGGTTCCAGGCGTTCATGGCGCCCTGGAAGACCATCGAGATGTCGTTCCATCGATGGTGGCGCATCTCGTGCTCCGGGAGGGCCAGCAAGTTCTTCCCGTTGAGCCGGATCTCTCCCCCCTTGAACTCGGCGTTCTCCGCCTGGAGACGGAGCAATGCCATGGCCACCGATGTCTTTCCACACCCCGACTCACCGACGAGCCCCAGAGCCTCCCCCTCATGCAGCGTGAAGGAGACGTTGTCGACCGCGGAGACCCAGCCCTTCTCCGTCTCGTAGTGCATGATCAGGCCATCGACCTCGAGCAAGGGAGTTGTCTCGGGCGCGTCGGAAGGCTGGAGCATGCCCTGATCGACTGCGGTCATCGTCTGCGCAGCCTGGGGTTGATCACCTCGTCCAGTCCTCGGCCCACCAGGTAGAAGGCAGCGGCGAGGAAGGTGACCGCGGCGCCGGCCGGGAAGAGCAGCCACCAGAACGTGCCGCCCGACAGGAGATACCCCTGGTTCTGGGCGAGCTGGAGCATGATGCCCCAGCTCATCTCGATATTGGACAGCCCGAGGAAGGAGAGGACGGCCTCGAGAGCGATGGCCGCCGTCACCGTGAACATCATGTAGAGGAAGCTCAGCGGCAGCACGTTGGGGATGATGTGGGAGAAGATGATGCGGGTGTTTGAGCCTCCGGCTACACGGGCGGCATCGACGAAGGGCTTCACCTTCACCGACAGCGCCTGTGACTTGAGCACGATCGCCGTCCCCCCGAATCCGCTGAGGACGCCGATGAGCACCGCCAGATGCCACAGCTGAGGGTCGAGGGCAACCCCGGTGACCGCGATCAGGAGCGCCAGTGCGGGGATCATCAGGAGGAGGTCGGCGAGACGCATGAAGAAGCCGTCGACGATTCCACCGAAAAAGGCCGAGATCGACCCGACCACCGTCCCGATGACCACTGTGACCACCGCGGCCACCGTCCCCAGGAGGAAGGCGGCCCGGGCCCCAAACATGAGCTGGGAGAGGACATCACGGCCCAGCGGGTCGGTGCCCAGCCAGTGCCTCCCGTCGGGTGGGCCGGGCTGCGCCCGAATGGTCACCGTGTCTCCCAAGTTGGCCAGCGGGTCGACCAGGAGGGCGTCCCTCTGGCTGATCTCGGTGACCGGGTCGGTCACCTCCACGACGATGACTCTCTCCAGAATCACCGGGTTGGGCTCGTTGCCGACCACCGGGTCGTAGACCCGGGCCGGCCACACTCCGATGCTGATGAGGACGGGCTGGAGGATGGCCATGAGACCGAAGATCACGATGATCCCCAGACCGATCATCCCGATGCGGTTCCTGCGGAACAGCCTCCAGTTGTTGGTGAAGGAGCGGCGGAACAGCCGGAGACGGATCCGCCACAAAGGCTCCTCGATCCTGAACTCGATCTCCTCCTCAGGCGCCTCCGGCGGCGCTTGGAGGACAGTGCCCCGGCCCAGGTCTGGGTCGATCTTGGTCATCTACATGGCTCCTATGCAGCCCCGGAAATCGTGATTCGCGGATCGAGGAACCCGTACAGGATATCCGCCACCAGGTGCCCGATCACGGCGAGGACCCCGACAAAGCTGAAGGCCCCCAGGGCTAGTGGGACGTCCTCGAGGACGATGGCGCTCACCAGCAACTCCCCCATGCCCGGCCAGGAGAAGACGGTCTCGGTGACTATTCCCCCGTCGATCACCGAGGCGACGGCTAGGACCAGGCTGGTCACGACGGGAAGGAGGGCAGTGCGGGCGGCGTGGTTGTCACGGACCGCCCGCTCGGAGAGACCCTTGGCCCGAGCGGTGAGGATGTAGTCCTCCTTCATGGTCTCCAGCATCGAGCTCCTGGTGAGCAGCATTATCCCGGCGAATCCGATGAGGGTCAGGGTCATGGCGGGAAGGATCATGTGGTAGCCGATGTCGAGGGCGAAGGGTAGGGCGGGGTGGCCCGACCACCACCAGGCCCAAACCGCCACCGCCACACCCCCACCGATGAGACGGGCCAGGCGGGCGCTGCCCGGGTTGGACAGCCGTCTCGCCAAGCGGCTCAAGGTGAACAGCGCCAGGACCAGCAACCCGGTCGAATAGGTCATCCACAGGAAGACCTGGTTGGCCTGACCGGCGAAGGCGGTGTTGGTCCACTTGCTGGGTGTGATGAACTGGTTGAGGGGGAGCCAGTTGAGCTGCACCCCAAATAGCCAGATCAACAGGATGGCGAACCAGGGGTAGAACACCGTGTACAGGGTGACCCCGGCCACGGTGATCGCCATCTCCCCCCTCATGTTGCGCCGCCACGCCAGGTACTTCCCGGCGATGAACCCGGTCCAGTAGATGAGGACGATGGCCGTGGTGAACAGGACGATCGTCCGAGGGAGCCGCTCACCGATGATGTCGATGACCGGCCGGGGGTACTGGGAGTAGCTGAAGCCCAGATCGCCCCGGAAGAAGTTGACCAGGTAGCTCCCGAACTGCTCCCAAATGGGTTTGTCCAGACCGAGCCGCTCCAGGGCGATTTGACGGGCCTCGGGAGGGAGGTTGGGGTTGCCGATCAACTGCTGGCGGACGATGTCCCCGGGGAGGGCTTGGAGGATGAAGAAGGTCAGGGTGAGGAAGACGATGAAGAGCACGAACATCTGCGCCATGCGGTTGAGGACGTAGCGGGTCATTTTCCTCCTCTCATCTCCTCACTCGGGACGCGACTCATCGACCAGGGGTGAGCACGATACCACGCGGTCGTCTCCCAAACCCATGGGGGGCAAAAGAAGGAGGGAGCCGAAAGGCTCCCTCCTTCCCAGTCGTATGAGCCTGGTGGTTACTGCGCGAGATCCTGCTGCACCAGCGACGGCAGACCCCCTCCGCCGTCGGTGATCCCCTGCAGGAAGTCGGTGAACGGGTACACGAGCGAGCTCCTGAACACGTCGAACTGTACGTTGGTGAACAACACCACGTAGGGGACTTCCTCGGCCAGCATCTCCTGC
>CAZAHX010000141.1:0-5846 GCA_964485005.1 uncultured Acidimicrobiaceae bacterium
TCGGCGAACCGGCTGTTCACCTCCCGGTAGGGGGCCCACCAATGACGATGGAACTCAGGTGCTCGCACCGCGTCGTGATAGAGCGGCCACAGGGTGCCGTTGCAGAATCCCACGTAGAAGCTCAGGTACAGGTCCTCATCCAACTCCACCGGGACCAGCTGGATCCCGGAGTGGGAGAAGGGTTCGAACCCGGCCTCGGGGACTCCCGACCAGCCCACCCACAAGCCGTCGGTGCGCTGCAGGATGGGCGTGAGCGCCGAGACCAGGCCCCCGGGGCTGGGAGACCATTCGCCGGACTCCTCGTCCCAGGCGACGGGGAGTCTGTTGGCTACGACCACGACTCGTCTCGATGAGCTCACAGTCTGAACCTATCCGACTCTACGAGGTGCGCCAGCCGAGGCCACTCGAGGACTCTGCGAACAGCTGAAGGCAATAATGAGCGTCCATGAAGATCGTCCTCGCCTATTCCGGCGGTCTCGACACTTCGGTGATCCTGGCCTGGCTCAAGGACCATTACCAAGCCGAGGTCATCGCCTACACCGCCGATGTGGGTCAGGGTGCCGAGGTCGGCGAGGCCGAGGAGAAGGCATTGGCGACCGGGGCGGCCAAGGCGGTGGTCGACGATCTGAGAGACGAGTTCGTCACCAACGCGGTGTTCCCGGCGATCCGCGCCGCGGCCGTCTACGAGGATGGCTACCTGCTGGGAACCGCGCTGGCCCGGCCGATCATCACCAAGGGCCTGGTCGACACGGCGGTCTCACACGGCGCGGAGGCAGTGGCTCACGGAGCAACGGGAAAGGGCAACGACCAGGTGCGCTTCGAGCTGACGGTGGCCGCCCTCCGGCCCGATCTTGCCGTGATCGCCCCGTGGCGGGAGTGGGAATTCGCCGGCCGAGCCGATCTGCTCGCATACGCCGAGCGCCAGCGGATCCCGGTGCCGGCGACCCATGATGCCCCCTATTCGATGGACGCCAACCTGTTCCACATTTCCTACGAGGGCGGCGTGCTCGAAGATCCATGGCAGCCCCCACCGGCGGAGATCTTCCGCATGACGGCGGACCCCACGAAGGCGCCGGCCGACGGCGTCGAAGTGATCATCGGGTTCGAGGCGGGGACACCGATAACGGTCGACGGCGAGACCCTGAGCCCGGTGGAGCTGCTGACCCGTCTGAACCAGCTGGCGGGGGCGCACGGGATCGGTCGCATCGACATCGTGGAGAACCGGTTTGTCGGCATCAAGAGCCGCGGGGTCTACGAGACACCGGGTGGAACCGTCCTCCACGCCGCCCACCGCGCCTTGGAAGCCATCACTCTGGATCGGGAGGTGCTGCATCTCCGCGAGGACCTGTCCCGACGCTATGCGAGGGTCGTCTACAACGGGTTCTGGTTCTCTCCCGAGCGCGAGCGGCTCCAAGACACTTTCGACGCCATCAACCAACCCGTCACCGGAGAGGTCCGGCTGGAACTTCATCGTGGCGGGGTCCGGGTCAACGGCCGCCGCTCTCCAAACTCCCGCTACGACCAGGCCATGGCGACCTTCGAAGCCGACGAGGTGTACACCCAAGCCGACGCGGCCGGGTTCATCAGCCTCAACGCCCTACGTCTCCGGGGTCGGCGATGACCCTCTGGGGAGGTCGGTTCCAGAGGGCTCCCTCGCCCGAGACCATGGACTACACCGTCGACCGCAGTGATCGGAGGCTGCTGGTGCACGACATCGAGGGATCGATCGCCCACGTCGGGATGCTCGCTGCCACCGGGATCGTCGACGCCGATGACGCCGACATCCTGGCAAGGGCCCTCCAAGCCCTCCTCGAGAAGGCCAGGGCGGGCGAGTTCGAGTTTCTCGAGACCGACGAGGACGTCCACAGCGCGGTGGAACGCGCTCTGGGTGATCTGGTGGGCGATGTCGCAGGCAGGCTCCACACCGGCCGCTCACGCAACGATCAGGTGGCCCTGGACCTCCGTCTCTACCTGAGGGAAGCCGGCCGGGCGAGGATCGGCCAGCTGCGTCGTCTCGCCGGCACCCTCGCCGAGATCGCCGAGAGTCACGCAGAGACCGTGGTTCCCTCATACACCCATCTCCAGCAGGCTCAGCCGACGACTTTCGGACACCAAGTCCTGTCCTACGCCTGGCCGGCGCTGCGCAGCGCCAATCGCTTCTCGGAGACGGTGGCCCGGGTCGATCACTCCCCACTCGGGGCTGCGGCCTCGGCAGGGTCGTCACTGCCCATCGATCCCGAAGAGGTAGCCCGGCGTCTCGGCATGGAAGGGATCATGGCCAATTCGCTCGATGCCGTGGGCTCACGCGACTTCGTGTCCGATTATGTTTTCTGCTGCGCCCAAGCCATGGTCGACCTGTCGCGGCTCTCCGAAGCGCTGATCCTGTGGGCCACGGAGGAGTTCGGCTGGCTGAGGCTCTCCGACGCAGTGGCCACCGGGTCGTCGGCGCTTCCCCACAAACGCAACCCGGACATACCTGAGCTGATCCGGGGCCGCTCCGCCGGGGTCATCGGGGACCTGACTGCGATCCTCACCCTGCAAAAGGCGCTCCCCTCCTCCTACAACCGGGATCTCCAGGAGGACAAGCGGATCGTGTTCCATGCCGACGACACCCTGTCCGAGGCGCTGCAGGCGATGGGCGTCTTCATCCTCGAAGTCGCCTTCGACCCGCCCCGCCCCGGCCCTTCGACGGCGGCGCTCGATCTGGCCGAGGCGCTGGTCGGCCGGGGCGTTCCTTTCCGGCAGGCCCATGAGGCCGTCGGTCGTCTCGTCTCCGCTCTCGAAGCGGAAGGAAAGCACCTGAGCGACGCCTCGGTCGGCGACCTCTCCGGGGCGCACGCCGCATTCGACGACAAGGACCTGGAGTTGCTCGACCCGGTGCGATCGGTCAGATCACGATCAGCGCCGGGGTCGGGAAGCCCCCAGTCGGTCCGTGACCAGGTTTCGGCGATTCGCCGTCTCATCGGTTGATCGGGGCATACTGAGCCGCCGATATGGCCACTTCGGGTAGTCGCAAGGCGATCTTCGCCGCCATGCTGGCCAACGCCGGGCTCGCGGTGGCCAAGTTCGTCGCCTATGTGTTCACCGGGTCGGCCTCGATGCTGGCCGAGTCGATCCACTCCGTGGCCGACACCTCCAACCAGGGGCTGCTCATCCTGGGCAGTCGCCGGGCGGAGCGAATCGCCGATGACGAGCACCAGTTCGGGTATGGCCGGGAGCGATACTTCTGGGCCTTCGTGGTTGCGATGGTTCTCTTCTCACTCGGCGGCGTCTTCTCGATCTACGAGGGGCTGGAGAAGATTCGCCATCCGCACCAGCTGCAATCGGTGGCCTGGGCCATCGGCGTGCTGCTGGCAGGCATCGTCCTCGAGTCGTTCAGCTTCCGCATCGCTATGGTCGAGGCCGACAAGGTGCGTGGCTCCATGAGCTGGTGGCATTTCATCCGCACCTCTCGCTCCCCCGAGTTGCCGGTGGTCCTTCTCGAGGACGCCGGGGCCCTCATCGGGCTGTTCCTCGCTCTCATCGGTGTGGGATTGACTGCGATCACTGGCAATGCCATCTGGGACGGGGTCGGGACACTCTCCATCGGCGTCCTGTTGGTGGTGATCGCCGTCATGCTCACCATCGAGATGCAGTCCCTCCTCATCGGCGAGGCGGCCCGCGAGGAGCACGTCCGCAAAATCGCCGACTTGGTCTCCAATCATCCCTCGGTCAGCAGGGTGATCGATCTCAAGACCCAGCACATTGGGCCCGAGGAGCTGCTCGTCGCCGGGAAGGTGGAGTTCAAGAGGTCGCTCACCATGCTCGGGCTCAGCGATGTGATCGACGAGGTAGAGACGGCATTGCGGGCCGCGGTGCCCCTGGCTATGCGGATTTACCTGGAGCCCGACCTGTACGACGCCGATCACGAAGAGTCTCCGCCCGGCACCGGCACCGTTTGAGACTGGGGCCTCCCCGGGCGGTCAGCCCACGGTGGCCCTGGCTCGGCCAGGCTCGACGAGCTTGGCGGCCAACGGGCCGCTGATCGCCATGATCAAGACGTAGGCGGCGGCGAGGGCGGGCAACTCCTCGGCGCCCGCGACCCCCATCGCCAGACCGGCGATGATTATGGAGAACTCGCCTCTTGCGATGAGGGTCAGGCCGGCTCGTCGCTGTCCAGCCCGCCCGATCCCGCGGCGACGCGCCGCCCAGCCACCGGCAATCATCTTGGTGGCCGCGGTGATCACTGCGAGCACCACCGCCACCAGGAGGACACCCGGTATCTCCCGAGGGTTAGTCGACAACCCGAAGAAGACGAAGAACACTGCGGCGAAGAGGTCCCTCAACGGGCTGAGCAGGGCCTGGGCCCTGGCGACCGCCTCGCCGGAGAGGCTGATGCCGATGAGGAACGCCCCCACCGCAGCCGAGATGCTCAATGCCTCGGCGAGCCCGGCCACCAGGAGGGTGATGCCAAACACACTGAGCAGGCTGACCTCGTCGGACCGATGAAAGACGAGCAATCCCAAGCGGTCACCCTGCCGATAAGCGAAGGCTATGACCGCGACCATGACCGCGATGGCAAGACCCACGGTGAGGATTGCACTGGTGGAGAGCTCGCCCAAAGCCAGAGCGGCCAGGGTGGGGAGCAAGACCGCCATCGCCAGGTCCTCGAAGACCAGGATGGAGAGAACCACCGGGGTCTCCCGGTTACCCGCCCATCCCAGGTCGTTGAGCAGCTTGGCGATCACACCTGTGGAGGAGATGTAGGTGACGCCGCCGAGGAAGAGTGCCGGCACCACCCCCCAGCCGAGCAGCAGCCCGGCCACAAAGCCCGGAGTGAAGTTGAGGGCCAGATCGATCAAGCCTGCCCGGGCCACCGTGCGCACCCCGGCGAGGAGCTCGCCCGCCGAGTACTCGAGCCCCAGCATCAGCAAGAGGAAGATCACCCCCAGGTCGGCGCCCACCTCGATGAACTCCTCCGAGGTGACCAGGGGTACCAGACCGCCCTGACCGAGAGCCAACCCCGCCAGGAGATAGAACGGGATCGGCGAGATCGCCAGACGGCTCGCCAGCCTGGCGAGGAGCCCCAGCCCGAGTACCACCGCACCGAGCTCGACGAGAAGAAACGCCCCCTGCTCCACGGGCTAGCCGGCGGTCAGGATCTCACGGACCGTCTTGATCCCGTCCGGTGTCCCCACCACAACCAAGGTGTCGGAGGCCTCGACATGGAACTCCGGTCCCGGTGCCGGATGGGCCTCGTCCCCTCGGATCACCGCCACCACCGACACTCCGGTCCGGGTCCTGATGCGGGCATCACCGATCGTCCGGCCCGCATACGGTGTTTCCGGATCGACGGACAGCCAATCGATCGCCAACCCCTCGACCCTTTGTTGAAGGTCCATCAGGTTCTCGACGACGGTGGATCCTCCCAACGCCTCCGAAAGCGCATGGCTGTCCTCGTCGGAGAGATCGAGGCTGACTACGGCGGCGTCGGGATCTTCGGGGGTGCACACGAACAGCTCCCTGCGACCGGTGCGATGGTGGATGACGCCGATCCGACTTCCGTCATCGGCGGTGAAGTCGAGCCGAAGGCCCACCCCGGGTAGTGACGTCTCCTCGATCCTGGCCAAAGTGAGAACCTCCTGGCGTGAATTGCTGCACATGCTACGGGCCTCTTCCGTCTCGTGGCTCGGCGGGGTTTGGCGGCTGGCATTCTCGGGGTACTTCCACCGCTCGGAACTGACAGCTCGGATGACCCGGCAACAGCGGAAAGGACAACCACGAGGTGTGCTACACGTGCGGATGCAAGCTTCCCTATGAGCGTCACGGAGACCCGGCCAACATCGTCGAAGAGGACCTGAAGAAGG
>CAZAHX010000142.1:0-5833 GCA_964485005.1 uncultured Acidimicrobiaceae bacterium
GCCCCTCCCCCACCCACCCGGTCCGGGTCCCACGACCCTCTATGAGACGACCCGCGGCCGACGGCCGCGGGTCTGGTGGTCTGCCACCTTGGTGCCCGAGGTGGGATTCGAACCCACACGAGCCGTTGCCGGCTCAAGGGGGTTTAAGCCCCTCGCGTCTACCGTTCCGCCACCCGGGCCGGGCTCAGGGTAGAGCGAGCAGCTCGCTGGCCATCCCGTCCAGGCTGTCCCGCTCTGAGATGACCACCCGATCGACCCCAAGGACCCTGGTCACCACCAGCGCGATCAGGGCACCCGCCAGGATCACCGGGGCGCGGCGGGGATCGAGCCCGGGCAGTGCAGCCGTCTCCTCGACCGTGAGTGCCAAGAGCTGATCGAAGATCCCGTCGATCTCATCTGCTTCAAGGGTCATGCCGTGGGTCCCGGTGAGGTCTTCCCCACGGCGCCCCCTGGAGAGCGCGGCGAGGCTGGTCCAGGTTCCGGCCACGCCGACCAGGGCCCCCACCTCGTCGAGTGCGATCCCCTCGAAGAGACCACCGACGTGGTCGAAGGCATCGTCGACCTGTCCCGCCGGGGGCGGCCGGTCGGTGAGGATCCGATCGGTGAGCCTCACCGATCCGATGTCGACTGACACCACCAAGCCCTCGGTCACGATCTCGGTGCTGCCTCCCCCGATGTCACACACCACCACTTCGCTGTCGATCTCGAGGCCGGCGCTGGCACCGGCGAAGGCGAGGGCCCCCTCACGCTCGGCGGGGAGCAGTTGGGGCCGCACGCCGAGAGCGATCTCCGCCCAGTCGAAGAACTCCTCACGGTTGGCGGCGTCTCTCGCCGCCGATGTGGCCATCACCGCCCGTCTCTCCACCCCGGCCTCGGCCATGATGCCGCTGAAGCCCTCCAAGACCTGGATGGTGTGCTCCATGGCCTCTTCGGAGAGACGACCGGTGGAGTCGACGCCATGGCCGAGACCGGTGACCTCCACCCAGCGGCGACCCGGGCCGGACCCGTCGGTGACGAGAAGACGCATCGAGTTGGTGCCGATGTCCACCACGCCAACAGAGCTCACGGGCGGTTCACCCAATCGGGATTGATCGCGCCCCCGGCGACACACGGTTCGGTGCAGTCGAGGGGCTCCACCCAGTCCGCCACCAGCCGGCCCACAGGATTGTCACCACCGGCCCGGGTATGGGCGTAGTGGGCATGGAGGCACTTGACCCCGCCCTCGGCGCCCCCCACGCCCCCGGTGGGCGCACGCTCTGCATCCTCGGGCACCAGCCCATCCCGCTCTCGCCGGTAGTCCTCGCCGGCCCGCGCCAGGGCCTCGGCGAACCGGGGATCCGCCGATGCCTTCCCCTCCATGCGACGCACCCCTCCGCCGCTCTCGAGACGGCCGATCCGGGTCCGGGTCAGCGGGCATGTCAGCCAGTAAAGCGTGGGAAACGGCGACCCGTCGGGGAGGAGCGGTGGGACTCTCATCACCACGGGAAGGTCGAGGTGGCACCTGGAGACGACCTCGGCTCCAGGGTGGGGCTCTCTACCGATCTGCGCCGCTACGACTTCGCGGTCGTCGGAGGAGAGCAAGGCTCAGGGCCCCAGGTCGGCGCCGGTGAGGAAGTCCCAGATCCAGTCGACCCAGGTCCCGTCGCTCTCCTCGGCGGGAGGGCGCTCGGGCACGGTGTCTTCCTGTTCCAGGGGCTCCTCGGGCGGATCGAGGACTACATAGGCGGTCTCCCCGGGCCGGACGTAGCCCAGCTTCTCCCTGGCCAGCTTCTCTATCTCGGCATCGGTGTGGAGGGCGTCGGCGTCCGCTTGCAGCATCTCGTTCTCCTCCTCGAGGGCGGCGAGCCGCTCTCTCGCCTCCTCCACCTGGCGCGAGGAGTCGATGATCTGCCGGTAGGGGACGAGTTGGGTGAGAAACGCCGCCCCGAGCAGGAGGAAGAGCAACGCGGCCAGGGCGGGCCCGGGGCGGCGCAGTAACCTCATCGTGAGCTCCGGAAGGGCTCCCAGCCGGGGAAGCGGGCCGAGGAGCCGAGACGCTCCTCGATCCGGAGCAGCTGGTTGTACTTGGCGGTGCGCTCCCCTCGAGCCGGGGCACCCGTCTTTATCTGCCCGGCGTTGGTAGCAACCGCGAGATCGGAGATGAAGGAGTCCTCCGTCTCGCCGCTGCGATGGCTCACCATTCGGCCGAAGCCGGCCCGCTCCGCGGTCTCCATCGCCTGGAGCGTCTCGGAGACGGTCCCGATCTGGTTGACCTTGATCAGGATGGCGTTCGCCGCCTCCTCGGCAATCCCACGCCTGAGGACCTCCTCATTGGTCACGAAGAGGTCGTCACCAACCACTTGGGCCCGCTTCCCCAGTCGAGCGGTGAGCTCGCCCCACCCCTCCCAGTCGTCCTCGGCCATGCCGTCCTCGATCGACACCAGGGGGAAGCGCTCGGTGAGCGACGCGAGATAGTCGATCATCTCCCCGGTCGCCAGCTCCCGCCCCTCCAGGTGGTAGCGGCCCTCGCGATAGAGCTCGGTGGCGGCGACGTCGAGAGCGAGGGCGATCTCCTCGCCGAGCCGGTACCCGGCCTCCTCGATCGCCTCTACGAGGAGCTCGAGCGCCGACTCATTGGTGGGCAGGTCGGGGGCGAAGCCGCCCTCGTCGCCGACATTGGTGCTCAGCCCCCTCCCGGCACACACCTGTTTGAGCACGTGATAGGTCTCCACACCGGCGCGCAATGCCTCGGCGAACGAGGGGAATCCCGCGGGCACCAGCATGAACTCCTGTATGTCGACCGAGTTGGCGGCGTGGGCGCCCCCGTTGAGCACGTTGAGACAAGGCACCGGGAGGGTCCTCGCCGCGGCCCCTCCCAGATAGCGGTAGAGCGGCAAGCCCAGGCTGTCCGCCGCCGCCCGGGCGGTAGCCATCGAGACCCCGAGGATGGCGTTGGCGCCGAGATTGCCCTTGTTGGTGGTGGCATCCAGATCGGTCATGAGGAGGTCGATCGCCTCCTGGGCACTGGCATCCCTCCCCTCGAGGGCAGGGCCGATGGTCTCGTTGACATTCCCCACCGCCCTGCTCACGCCCTTTCCCAACCATCGATCCCCGCCATCGCGGAGCTCGACGGCCTCCCCGGCCCCGGTGGAGGCACCGGAGGGGACGATGGCGCGTCCGAACCCGTCCCCGGTGCTCACCTCGGCCTCGACGGTGGGGTTGCCCCGGGAGTCGAGCACCAGGCGCGCCTGAACTCGTTGAATCGTGGTGTCGCTCATCGGCTGGCTGGCGAGGCCAAGCTACCACCGCGCCAGGGTCTCCCCGACGACCCCCGTCTTGGATCAACCACCCTTGGCGCGCTCCCACCGCTCGTTGAGGGCGTCGAGGCCGAGTCCCTGCAGAGGGCCCTCTTGCTCCATGCTCCGGAAGCGCCGCTCGAACCGGCGGGTGGCCTCCCGCAGCGCCAACTCGCCGTCCTCCCCGAGATGCCTGGCCAAGTTGACCAGCGAGAACAGCACATCTCCGAGCTCGGCGCGGACCTCACCCGAGCCGGACATCGCCGCCTCGAGCTCGGCGAGCTCCTCGCGCACCTTCTCAACGACCAGGGACGCGTCGTCCCAATCGAACCCGACCTTGGCTGCCCGGTTCTGCAGCTTCGACGCACGGTGCAACGCGGGCATGCCCGTCGGCACGCCGTCGAGTACCGACCCGTCGGCGAAGCCGGGCTCCCCAGCCTTGATCCGGTCCCAGTTCGCCTTGACCTCCGCGGCGGACCCCACCTCCACGTCACCGAAAACATGAGGATGGCGACGCACCAGCTTCTCCAGCAGACTCTGGGCGACGCTGTCGATGTCGAAGATGCCGGCTTCCCTGGCGATCGCCTCGTGAAAGAGGACCTGCAAGAGCAGATCCCCCAACTCGTCCTCCACCGCCGCGTACGCCACCCAGTCGGGCTCCCCACCGTCTTCCAGCCGCTCGATGGCGTCGATCAGCTCGAAGGACTCCTCGACCAGGTTCTTGACCAGGCTGACATGGGTCTGCTCGCGGTCCCAGGGACATTCCTCCCGGAGCCTCCTCATGGTGGCAACCACCCCGATCAGCCCTCCGGGCGGGGCGTCCACGAACATCGAGGTACGCAAACCCGCCAGTGACGCCTCGACCCGGTCGGGATCGGCCACCACCGTCTTCGAGTCCCCCGCGCCGAGGTCGGTGAGAACGGTGACCTCGGCACCGTCCACCAGGACCCGGGAGACCTGAGCACACACCTCGGCGAGGATCTCGGGACGATCGAGGTGGCCGATAATCGTGGGCTTGTCGAGGACCAGCGGGTCGGGGAGACGATGACCGTCGAGTATTTGGAGACCGCGGTCGAGAGGGTCGTACCCCACCTCGGCGAGGGTGGCATCGACGAAGGACTCTCCGGGCAAAACGGTGATCTCCTCCCCGGATGCGAGGATCAGGCCCACGGCGAACTCCCCGATCAGAGGGCTGCCCGGAACCGCGTATACCACCGGCCCCGCCTCGGAGGCCCCCAACACCCTGTGGGCGATGGCGGCATAGACATCCTCGAAGGTCTCGCCCCGCTCGTAGAGGTCGTCGCAGAACACGACCTCGCGGCGCTCGGCGAGTTGGGAGAGGGCAGGATGATGAGCCGTGCGGGCGATGACCGTCTGCTCCTCGCTGGTCAGAAGCTCGCGAACGGCCTGGGGGACCCGGTCGAGATCGCCGGGGCCGACCCCGACGACGGTGATCATTCCCCGGCCGGGGCGACCACCCTGGGCTGGGGCACGGTCTCCCAGGTGCCGAAGCGCTCGTCGACGGTCACTTCGGCCTCGGTGATGGTCTCGAGGAGCCACTCGGAGGTGAGAACGTCACCGATCTCCTCATCGGTGGGCTCGGTTCGCTCGGTGACCAGTATCACGTGATACCCGAACTGGGTCTCCACCGCCTCGAGATAGACCTCGCCGACGGGGGCGACCAGGGTGGCCTCGGCGAATTCGGCCACGTAATCGGATGCAGCGCCGCAGGGAAGAACCCCACCCTGCTGGGCGCTTCCCGGATCGGTGGAGACCTCCCCCGCCACCGCGGCGAACTCTTCGCCGGCCTCCAGTCGGTCCAGCACCTCTTGGGCCTCCTCTTCGGTCGCCACCAGGATGTGGGACACGCAAACATCGAACAGCTGTGTCTTCGACTCCTCGATCAGCGCGTCTCTCTCCTCCTGGCTGAGATTGGCCGCGTCGGCGGTGAACTCTTCCCGTATCGCCCGGTCATAGAGCCGCTGGGTGGCGATGGTGCGCAGGAACTCCTCGGTGATTCCGTTCCCCTCGAGGAACTCCTCGCGGGTCTGCTCCCCGGTCTTGAACGACTCAAAGAGGGAATCTGCCTCCACGGTCACCTCCTCTTCCCCGAACTCGACATCGAAGCGCTCGTCGATGGCCCGGGAGAGGATGGCCCACTGGATCTCGACACTGAGGAAAGAAGCGAAGAGTTCCTTGTCTATCGCCCCCTCATCGGAGCTGATATTGGCCTCCACCTCGCCAACGGTTATATCGCTGCCGTCGACCGTGGCGGCCACTTCAGCGCCGGCCCCGCCACAAGCGGCGAGGACGAGTGCGGCGGCTGCCAGGGCGAAGATCAGCTTCTTCAAGAGGAAGTTCCTTCTGCAGGGGACAAACCACGATGGTAGGAGCCGTGGGGCACTAGTGCCCCACCTCTCGGGCCTGGTCCGGCCACATCTCCCTGATGAACCCGGTGAGGTATTCCACCAAGGGCTCCCGGGCGGGGACGAAGACCACGCCCTCCCCGGCGCGGAGCACGGCTCGGGGCTGAAGTCGCTGCAAACGCACCTCCTGGG
>CAZAHX010000143.1:0-3260 GCA_964485005.1 uncultured Acidimicrobiaceae bacterium
GCGCGGGCCATCCCCCCGCCCCGGGTCCGCCGCAGCTCCTCGTGGCATCGTCGCACCAGCCATTCCACTGGCTGGTCGGGCGCGTCCGCGCGCACCGCGGCCGCGGTGCTCGCCGCCGCGGATGCCTCGGGCCCGTGGCCCAGCCCGTCGATGACACCAAGGAGGACCCCCTCCTCGTGGTCGACTGCCACGGCTCGATCGCCCGATTCGGCTTCTCCGCCCAGGGCTCGTCCCGCGGTGCCCCACTCGACGAGGCGTGCGGTCATCACAGCCGACGCCATTTCGTCATGCTCACCTCGGTGCCCTTGCCCTCCTCCGAGCTCACCTGGAACTCGTCCATGAGCCGGCGGATCCCGGGCAGCCCGAGACCGAGGCCCCCGCTGGTCGAGTAACCGTCGCGCATAGCCAGGTCGAGGTCCCTGATGCCGGGCCCCTCGTCGGTGGCAACCACCAGGATCTCGGCGATGTCGTCCCCAATCGACGCGGTGATCGAGACGAGGCCCTCCCGGGCGTGGCTCAGGATGTTGCGGGCGGCTTCGGAGATGGCGGTGGCCACCAGCGTGGCGTCGGTGTGGCTGAATCCCGCCTGCAGCGCCATCTTCCTCCCCTCGGCGCGTGCCACCACGATGTCGAGGTCGGAGGCGATGGGTACCCGGACCTCATCGCCCATCTCTTCTCCTCTTGCCCAGACCCCTCAAGAACGCCAGACCCTCCTCCAGGTCCAACGCGGTGTTCACCCCTTCCAGGGTGAGCCCCAGCTGCACCAGGGCGAAGGCCACCTCGGGCTGGATGCCGACGATTACGGTCTCCGCTCCCTTGAGCTTGGCCATGAGGGCCATCGACCGAAAGGCCCGTGACACGAAGGAGTCCATGATGTCGAGGGCGGTGACATCGAGGATCACCCCCTGAGATCGGAAGGTCCCCACCCTCTCGGCGAGGTCGTCCTGGAGTTGGAGCACCTCTCGATCGCTGAGGGCGCTCTGCACCGTGGCGATGAGGAAGTCCCCCTGCTTGAGGATGGGGACCGGCATCAGCGGGGCCTAAGCCAGCTCGTCGTCCAGGTCGTCGGAAGCGGGCAGGTCATAGCCGAGCTGGCGCTCCGCCTCCTCGATGCCTCCCTGCAGGTCGCCCACGGTGCGCATCGAGCTCAGGTCGACCCCCAGGGTCACCAGGGTCCGCGCGATCTCGGAGGAGAGGCCGGTGATGATGACACTGGCGCCCATGAGACGTGACGCCTTGACCAGTTGCACCATGTGGTTGGCGACCGCCGAGTCGATGTCGGGGACACCGGTGATGTCGATGACCACCACCTTGGCCCGGTTGGCGCGAATCGCCTGCAGGAGCTGTTCGGTGAGCTGGCGGGCTCGCTGGGCGTCGAGGACCCCGATGATGGGGAGGATCAGCAGCCTCTCCCGGACCTGGAGGACCGGGGTCGACAGTTCCCGGATGGCCTCCTGCTGCTGGCGGATGACCCGCTCCCGCTCCTGGACGAAGCTGACGCCCACAGTCACCGCGATGCGGTTGGCGGCGGGCTCGTAGGCGTCGAGGATCCGGTTGAGCAGGTCGGGGTCGGCGCGGTACTTCTCGAAGAGCGATCGAGCCAGCACGTCACGCAGCAGCAGCACGATCCCGAGGACCTCGTGGGTCTCCACCCCTCGAGGAATGATCCGCTCCGAGAGGTCGCGGGCGTAGGCCTGCAGGGCCTCGACGCTCCCCGTCTCCAGGGCGTCGACGTAGTTGTCGTACACCGCGGTGGCCTCGGAGAAGATCTCGTCGGGGGTCATCGCGGTGAGCAGGTCGGCATCGGAGATGCGCCTGGCCCATTCCTCACGCAGCTCGGTCCGGTTCTCCCGGAGATGAGCCACCAGCTCCTTGAGGAGGGCCGCATCTCCCATCCCCGCTGCCGGCGGTGGCGTCACCGTTTGCTCACTCTTGCTTTCGCGCGCCATTCGTCTCCCATGATCGAGTCGGAAAAGTCAGACTAGCTTCGACTTTGCCGGTAGTCACCGGCGTTCCTCAGCCTCCAGGCGCCCACCCCGGCCAGGTAGGACAGGGTGTTCAACGAGGCGTGGGCCAGCCACGGCGCCACCAGGGTGCCGCTGCGCCGTCTCATCCAGGAGAAGCCGAGCCCGAACACTCCTGCCGCGGCGGCTCCCACCGTTCCGGCTGCGGCTCGCCGCCCCGGGGACATGGCCTCGCCCAGGGGATTGCCTGCCAGGGCGCGGTAGGTGGGGATGAGATGCCAGATGGCAAAAGCTCCCGCGGACAGTGTCTCGGCGGTGAGGAGGCGATGTCTTTGCCGCAACAGAGCGGGGATCACTCCGCGAAATGCCACTTCCTCGAACAGGGCGGTTCCCAACGGGAACCGGGCCAAGGCCCGGCGCCACACCGACGCCCCTGAGGTCGGCGCGGCCCGCTCGTCGAGGAGAAGGTTGCGAATGCCGGGGTGGCCGAGGGCGATGAGCGCGGCCGCGGTGGCACCGGCCGCTGCCCATGCCCCCGTTCGCAGCCCGTGGCGATACCGGGCCGGGTGAAGGCCCATCTCGTCCCATGCCAGTCCGGCCCTGTGGCCGATGGCTACAAGAACGCCAGACACAGCCAGGTTCCCGGTGACATACCCTCGTTCGTTGAGCAGGTAGTTCTGCACCAGGTTGTGGCAGGCGAGTAGGCCGAGGCCCAGACGGGTGGCAGTTCGCAGGGTCATGGGGACCGGCCGAAAGCTAGTGCCCTGTGCCCCGCCCCGGCGGGCAGGCCACCCCCGGCTCGACTTAAGGTTGGGCGGATGGAGTATCAGATCCGGCGCTACCGGATCGAGGCGGAGAAGATGGACGAGTTCGTCGCGCTATGGAGGGACGAGGTGGTGCCGCTCAGAGAGCGTCGCGGCTTCAAAGTGCACGGCGCCTGGGTGATCGAGGACTCAAACGAGTTCCTCTGGATCATCGGCTACAACGGGCCCGAGGGCATCGCTGCCGGCAACGAGGCCTACTACGCCTCCGAAGAGCGTAGGTCGATGGATCCCGACCCCGCCCAGTTCATCCTCGACGGCGACCACGACTTCGCTCGCCGCGTGCTCTGAGCAGCGGTAGACCCCCGCCGGCCTGGTGTGGGTAGGTTTGGGATGACCCGATGGGAGATGTCATGGAGGAAGAGAAGGAGATCACACTCTCGATTCACCTGGCCGAGGATGAGACGACCACCGTGGCCACCGCGGTGCTCGACCTCCGCGGCGATCACTTCGAGGCGGTGGGCCGCGCCCGTCG
>CAZAHX010000143.1:3360-5716 GCA_964485005.1 uncultured Acidimicrobiaceae bacterium
CCAGGTATGCCCAATCGGGGCTACGATGCCGGCGATCACGCCGAGCCCGGTCCAGGTGATCGGGGCGGGGGACCCAACCGACCGGGGCGAATCCGGAGCCGATCCGGTAGAGCACCTTCCAGCTCGAGCCCGTCAGCTAACCCCGCAGGCCCTGAGGAAGGAGGCTGTATTTGGAGCCGCTGCCGGGCATTCCCCACGAGGATCTCCTCAAACTGGTCTTCTCCTTCGCCATCCTGCTCGGGGTGGCCCGGCTCTTCGGCGAGCTGGCGGTCAGACTGCGCTTCCCCGCGGTCGTCGGGGAAATCCTCGCCGGCGTGGTCCTCGGCCCTTCCCTGCTTTCGGGGATGATCCCCCAGCTGGGGCGGTGGCTGCTTCCCGAGAATGCCCTCCAGGCCCAGCTCCTCGATCTGGTCGGCCTGATCGGGATCATGTTCCTCCTCGTGGTGGTGGGTCTGGAGACCGACCTCGCCCTCATCCGGAACCGCTTTCGCACCGCGACCGCAGTGGGGCTGGCCGGGCTGGTCGTCCCCTTCATCGCCGGGCTCGGGGTCAGCTTCGCCTTCCCCGACCAGCTCCTGGTCGACCCGGCACGGCGAAAAGTATTCGCCCTTTTTCTCGCGGTCGCCCTGGCCCTGTCGGCGATCCCGGTGCTGGCCAAGATCCTCGCCGACCTGGGGATGATGAGATCGCCGTTCGGCCAGTCCGCGCTGGCTGCGGGGATGATCGACGACATCGTCGGATGGACGCTGCTCGGCATCGTCACCTCCCTGGCGGCGGCCGGTGGGGTCAACCCCGGCAATGTGGCGGCCACGGTCGGTGCTGTCGCCCTCTTCTTGGCAGCCACCGTCCTCATCGCCCGTCCCGTGTGCCGCATCGGGCTCCGCATCGTTCAGGAACGGTTCGGCTCGAGGGACATGACCATCACCCTGTTGGTGGTGCTGGCCTTCGCCTGGGGTGCCTTCTCCCATGCCCTCCATCTCGAGCCGATCCTGGGAGCCTTTGCCATCGGGGTCATCTTCGGGCAGATGCGGCGTCTTCCCCTCGAGGTGGGCCGGCGTCTGGAGAGTGTCACCTTCGGGGTACTCGCCCCGGTGTTCCTGGCCACCGCCGGGCTCCGTCTCTCCGTCGACGCCCTGCTCGAGCCGACGCTGCTCGGTTTGACCGTCCTCCTGGTCGTGGTAGCCGCCCTCTCCAAGCTGGTCGGCGCCTACCTCGGCGCCCGGTACATGGCGGGGACCGGGGCCCGGGAGGCGCTGGGCTATGGGATGGCTCTCAACGCCCGGGGAGTCCTCGGCATCATCGTCGCCGCGATCGGTCTCTCCATGGGGATCCTCGGCGTCGAGGTCTACTCGATGGTGGTGGTCACCTCGGTGGTCACCTCTCTGATGGCACCGATCGGCCTGAAGCTGGTCTTCGGCGCAGAGCCGGTGGGCGAAGTGGACCGAGACGTCGGGGCCTTGGGGGCGATCCACCGAGTTTTGCTCGCGGTGCGGTCACGGGACCCCGCCACCGACGACACCGCCGAAGACATCAGGGCCCTGGAGGCGGCGGTCCTGGCCAAGCTGGGCGCGGAGAGCCCGGCGGTGACTCTCTTCACCGTTGCCGGGGCCGCGGATCGGCGGCACTCCGAGCGCTACCTGATGGAGATGTCCCGGCTCTTCCCGCCCGAGACGGAAGTCTCCAGACGCGTGGTCCCCGGTGATCCCACCCGAGCCATCCTCGAGGAGGCGGGAAAGGGATACGACCTGATCGCCATGGGCGCTCCCGAGCCGGTTGGCGGCGCCGGCCATCTCTTCGGCTCGGTGGTCGACGAAGTGGTGAAGCTCGCCCCCTGCCCTTCCCTGGTCTTCACCACACGGGGAGGGCAATGGCCACCGCGGACGATCATGGTGCCCACCGGGGGAAGCGAACCGGCGACCAAAGCGGCGAGGCTGGCCTTCGCCTTGGCTTCGGCAGAGACCCGGGTTCTCCTCTATCACGTGATCGATCCGGAGCTGGCCACCGAGATGTCGACGTCTCGGGCCGGCTCGGTCACGGTGCGCATGGAGATCGCGGAAGGCATCGTCAACGAGCTACGAGAGCTGGGGGAGAGCCTCGGCGTGCAAGTGTCCACCGAAGTCGAGATGGGGGGGACCATGGTCGGCGGCATCATCCAGCGCGCCGAACGCGGCATCGATCTCATCGTGATGGGCACGGGGGTGAGAGCCGGCTCGCCACGACTCTTTCTGGGCCCCAAGGTGGAGCGCGTGCTGAGTCAGGCGCCCTGCTCGGTGATCGTCCTCAATGGCTAGACGAGCTTGGCGCCCAAGGGGTGCGGCTCCAGTTCCTTCACCGACTCGATGGAGTCCACTGGGAT
>CAZAHX010000144.1:0-5715 GCA_964485005.1 uncultured Acidimicrobiaceae bacterium
GACCAGCTCTCGCTCCAGCTTCGAGATGCGAGAGAGGATGCGACGCCGGTCGGTCTCCAGCTTGGTCTCCCCTGGGCCGCGGGTCCCGATGCCACCGGCCTGCTGGGAGAGTGCCTTGCCCTTGCCCCGGAGACGGGGGAGGTGATAGCGGAGAAGGGCGAGCTCCACCTGGAGGGCGCCTTCTTTTGAATGGGCGTGCTGGGCGAAGATGTCGAGGATCAGAGCTTCGCGATCGACGACGTCACAACCGAAGACCCGCATCAGATTGCGTTGCTGGGCCGGGGTGAGGGCGTTGTCGAAGACGACTACATCGATGTCCAGGGCCTGGGTGAGGCCGGCGAGCTCGTCTGCCTTGCCCGAGCCGATGAAGGTGCCGGCATCGACGGTCTGACGACGCACCAACTCCCGGTCTACCGGGTCGGACCCAGCTGTATCGGCGAGCAGGGTGAGCTCGTCGAGTGAACGCTCGGCCTCCTCGCCTCTCATCCCCGGCAGTCGGACTCCGAGCAGAAATGCGCGCTGGACCGCCACCTCGAGATCGGTGATCGTGGCGGTGAGACGTCGACGGCGGCGTGACTGGTGCTCTTGGGTCATGGTGCGCCCGCCATGTTGGTGACCGAGGACTCTCGATGCGTGGGGATTAGCGCGTTCAGAGGTACTGGCCCTCGTCGCCCACAGTGTCCAGCTCCTGTTCGGCGATGATCTGGGACTCCCTGACCGCAATCACCGGCTTGCCCGTGGGGGGCCATATGAAGCGCCAGGCCCCGGTGGGCACGGCCCAGAACCGCTGTCCGGTCTGCACGTCGACCAGGGCCAGGGCGTCGTTGCCGTCCTTGGTTCCTATGGGCACCAGGAGACCGGACCGGGTGGTGGACTCCTCGGGCGCGTGGCCCACCCTCCAGCCGCTCATCACCTTGTATCCGTTGTCGGAGAAGATGGGCAGGTCGCTCTCGATCATTCCCCCCAATTGTCGCAGCCTCGGGTGGCAACGGCCACCTCGCCGGTTGAGGTGGATATCGTTGGGTCATGGCCCGCCGTCCGGATTTCTCCGAAGCCCTCGAGTATCACGAGAAGCCGAGGCCGGGGAAGGTGGAAACCAGGTCCACCAAGCCGACCGCCACCCAGTCGGATCTGAGCCTCGCCTACACACCCGGGGTGGCCGAGCCCTGTCTGGTCATCGCCGCCGATCCCGACGCCGCGTTTCGATACACCAACCGGGGCAACCTGGTGGCGGTGGTCTCCAATGGGACGGCGGTGCTCGGTTTGGGGAACATCGGGCCGCTCGCCGGAAAGCCGGTCATGGAGGGGAAGGCGGTTCTCTTCAAACGTTTCGCCGACATCGACGTGTTCGATCTCGAGATCGACGCCACCGACCCCGACGACGTCATCCGGTTCTGCGAGATGCTGGCCCCCACGGTGGGGGGGATCAACCTGGAGGACATCAAGGCCCCCGAGTGCTTCTACATCGAGAGCACGCTCCGGGAGCGCCTCCAGATACCCGTCTTCCACGACGACCAGCACGGCACCGCCATCATCAGTGGTGCCGCCTTCCTCAACGCACTCGAGCTCACAGATCGAGACATCTCAGAAACAAGCATCGTGGTCGCCGGGGCCGGGGCCGCTGGGGTGGCCTGTGCCCGATTCCTCATCGGCCTGGGAGCCGACGCCGAGAAAGTCCTGATGACCGACTCGCACGGCGTCATCCACCGCGATCGGGACGATCTCACCGAGGTAAAGGCGGAGTTCGCCCGCGACACCGCGGCGAGGACGCTCGAGGATGCGATGCGTGGCGCCGACGCATTCATCGGGGTCTCGGTGGCCGGCACCGTCTCCAAGGAGATGGTGCAGTCGATGGCGGACCGGCCCATCGTCTTTGCCATGGCCAACCCCGACCCCGAGATCAGCTATCCCGACGCCAAGGCTGCCCGTGAGGACGTGATCATGGCCACCGGCCGCAGCGACTACCCCAACCAGGTGAACAACGTGCTCGGGTTTCCCTTCATCTTCAGAGGCGCTCTCGACGTGCGCTCGCAAGCTGTGTCCGAGGGGATGAAGATCGCGGCGGCAGAGGCCCTGGCCCATCTGGCCAAACAACCGGTCCCAGATTCGGTGTTGCGGGCATATGATCTGGAGAACCTGGGGTTCGGTCCCGAATATCTGATTCCCAAGCCCTTCGACCCCAGGGCGCTGTGGACCGTGGCCCCGGCGGTCGCCGAGGCGGCGATGGCCGAAGGGCTGGCACGGGCGCCGATCTCCGACTTCGACGAGTACCGCACCGCCCTGCGCACCAGATTCAGCGCGTCCCATGCCCTGATCAACGCCATCACCACCCGGGCGATGGAGCATCCCATGAGGGTCGCCTATCCCCATGCCGACGATGTCCGGATCATCAGGGCAGCGAGGAGGGTGTCCGGTGAGGGGATCGCCCGGCCGGTGCTCCTGGGGGATGCGAAGAGGATCGGAAGGATCGCTCAGGGCGCCGGCATCTCTCTCGATGGGCTGGAGGTCGTCGATCCAGGCTCGTCCCGGTCGGCGAGGCGCAGGTATGCCGAGGCCCTCGAGGAGATCAGGAGGGACCGCGGCCTCTCCCTGGAGGAAGCCAAGCGGATGGTGACCGATCCCAACATGTACGCCTGTCTCATGGTGCGAGAAGGCGCCGCCGACGCGGTGCTCGGTGGCCTCAGTACCCATTACCCCGAGACGGTCCGACCCGCTCTCCAGGTTCTCAACGTGGAGGACGGTCGCACCATCGTCTCCTCGCTCTACATCGTGGTTATCGGGGGCCGGTCGCTCTTCTTCACCGACTGCGCGGTGAACATCGAGCCCACCGCGGAGCAACTGACCGAGATCGCCCTGGCTGCGACCAGGGCGGCGGAGGAGGATTTCGACCGGATGCCCCGGGTCGGTTTCATCAGCTACTCCGACTTTGGGTCTGCGGGGGGCGAGGAGCCGGCCAGGGTGCGCCGTGCCGTCGAGATGTTCCGAGAGCTGCGTCCGGACATCCCGGTCGACGGGGAGATGCAGGCCGACACCGCGGTGATCTACGAGCTGTTGGCAGACCGTAGGCCGGGCGGCCCGCTCACCGAACCTCCCAACGTCTTGGTGTTCCCCAACCTGACTGCGGCCAACGCCTCCTACAAGCTCCTCAACCGGCTCGCCGGCGCCGAGGTGATCGGGCCCATCCTCAGCGGTCTGTCCAAGACCGTCCACGTGCTGCAGCGCGACGCCTCGGTGAGCGACGTGGTGAACATGACGGCGATCGCAGTCGCCGAGGCGCAGAGGAGGGAGAGGGCCGCTTCCTGAACGAGCGTGAGTAGGACCGCGTCGCTGGACGACGTCATCTGCTCACGGTCGGAGCTCCTACCAGTACTCCTCGTAGTGGACGTTCCCCCTCGTCTTGTGATGATCGATGGTGAAGCCCCGCTCGTGGAGGATCTGACAGACTCCCAGCTCGTCGGGGAACTCGGGGTCGCCGTCCTCGGTCCAGGTGGGGATCCCGATCATGGCCGGGTTGCCGCAGAGGAAGACATGGGTTGTCTCCGGGTCCAAGGGGGCACCCAACTCCTCTTCGAGCTGGCCCGAGACGATGTAGTCCTGGATGTAGACCTTGTTCCCCTCGTTCTCGGGCTCCCGGGTGGTGAGGGTGACATAGCGATAGTTGGGGTACCGCTTCTGGAGCACGGCGTGCTGGTCCGTGTAGGCGAGGTCGGCTCGGTAGCGGACACAGACCACGGAGATGGTCTCCCCTTGGTGATCGTTGCGGAACAGCTCGGCGAGCATGGTGTTGTGGGGGGCCTCCCCCGTTCCGGTGCTGAGAAAAACCACGGTGTCGCCGGGTTCCACGTCGTCCAGGGTGTACCGGCCGGTGAACTTGCGTCCCATGAACAGTCGGTCGCCCTCACCCTTCGCCCACAGACGAGGGGTCAGCCCGGGGACGAAGTCGCCTTCCGGCTCGACCAGGACTATGTAGAACTCGATCTCGTTGGGATGGGACTCCAACAGCTCCCCGTCCTCGTTCACCATCGAGCTGGACACCGAGTACGAGCGTCTCACCAGCTTGGCCCACTGCTCCGATCCCTCCTCGAAGTCCTCGTGGGCATCGTCGACCCGGGGCTCCCAGTACCCGAGGGCGAGCGTTGTGTACTGGCCGGCCTTGAACGGCTCCACCGGCTCGTCGGGCTCGACCTTTATCACCCAGAGGTCGGGGTTCTGGACCCGGATATGGCTGATGATCGCGTTGTAGTTCCCTTCCCTCAGTTCCGCGGCCAGCTCTTCAGGCGGCTTGACGGGATAGACGATGAACAGGTCGGCGACGATCCGGGATGCCTCATCGAGGGACGCTTCGTCCCAATCCCCTTCCTTGGCCACCGACACGCTGTTGGAGAGGACGTATACGGTCGCGATGTCGGGAATCGCATCGAACAACCGGCTGGCGAGCACCGCCGGAGGGTCATCGAGGTCGGCAGGGGGGCCGGGAAAGACGAGGCCGTCCTGACCGGTGAGCGATCGGTCGAGATCGAAGAGAGCGATGTCGCCGATAGGGGTGGCGCTGACCTCGATCTTCTGACCCATTGCGGGTCAAGTTACCGTCGACTCCCGGCCTCGGCGCCGACTTGGCCGCATCGTTCCTGCCTAGCCGGGGGTTTCACCGGTTGGGCTCACGGGTAACCAGGAGCGAAATGGTTCGTTTCAAGAGAGACCCCTCGGGTCCCGGTCGCGTCATCGACCGTCGTGGCGGCGGTGGGGGAGGCTTGCTCAAGATGGGTGCCGGTGGCGGTGGCATCGTCCTTCTCATCGCCCTGGCGCTGATGTTCTTCGGAGGCGGCGATTCGGGCATGGGCGACCTCATCGATGTGCTCGCCCCGGCGACGCAAACGGAGCAGGAGGCTCCACTCGATCCGGCTCAGGACCCGGACCGGGATCTCGTCGGCTTCCTCGGTGACGTGCTCGCCGACAGCCAGGCGATGTGGGCGGAGATCTTCGCCGAGTCCGACCTTCAATATCAACCCACCGACCTGGTCATCTTCAGCGGAGCCACCCAATCGGGCTGTGGCGGGGCCTATGCCCAGGTCGGCCCGCATTACTGCCCGCCCGACCAGAACATCTACATGGACCTCGACTTCCTGGAGAAGCTCCAGCAGCAGTTCGGCGCGGCCGGGGACACGGCACAGGCCTACATCGTGGCCCACGAGGTCGCGCATCACATCCAGAATCAGCTTGGCGTGCTGGAAGAGGTGATGCAGGTTCAGCAATCCGACCCGGAGCGTGGACGGGAGGCTCAAATCGACCTGGAGCTGCAGGCGGACTGCTTCGCCGGGGTGTGGCTGTCGACGCTGCGCACCGGGGAGTCGGCGGCGGTGCTGCAAGAGGGGGACCTCCAGGAAGCGCTGAATGCCGCTGCCGCGGTGGGTGACGACAACATCCAGGAGACCACCACCGGTCGGGTCAATCCCGAGAACTGGACTCACGGAAGCTCCGAGCAGCGTTACGAGTGGCTGAAGCGGGGCTTCGACTCCGGGGATCCGAGCAGCTGCGACACATTCGGTGGCTAGAGCCGCGACGAAGGGGAGGGGCAGTGCAAACCCCGATCGACCTTCACTTCGCTCGGCCGTGAGGCGGAGGCGGACGGGCATCGAACCCGCCAGGGGAGCGGCGAAGCCGCGCTGGCGGGGAGATGGCTTCGGGCACGGCGAGGCCGCCTCGGCCGTGAGGCGG
>CAZAHX010000145.1:0-5686 GCA_964485005.1 uncultured Acidimicrobiaceae bacterium
TCCGATCGGGCCAGCCTTTGGCGGGCGAGGCTCTCCGGCTCCAGGTGCTCAACGGAAACGGCATGACGGGTGCCGCCGCCGACATGGCCGCCCGTCTCGAGGGGGAAGGCTTCGTCGTCGCCGCGGTCGGCGACGCGGACAACAGCGATTATCAGCAGACCACCGTGATCGCCCCAGAGGGGAGTGACGCCGGGCAACTAGTCGTCGCCGCCCTCGGTTTCGGTGTAGTGGAGAGGGGATCTGTCGATAACGGATATGACGCCGTGGTCATCGTCGGAGCGGATGCCACCTGACGATCCCCACCGTCCCATAGCATTGGGGGCCACATGGACATCGCCATAATCGGAGCCGGCTACGTCGGGTTGGTCACCGCCGGCGGCCTGACCAGTCTCGGCCACCGGGTCAGGGTCGGCGAGGCCGACGCCGGGCGGGTCGAGCAACTCCGCAGCGGCGAGGTGCCCATATATGAGCAGGGCCTCGCCGGTTTGCTCTCCCGCGCCACCGAGCGCGGCCTGATCTCCTATCACGCTTCCAACCCCGAGGCGGTGAGCGGCGCCAGGTTCGTATTCCTCTGCCTGCCCACGCCCGAGGGGGAGGACGGGCGGGCGGATCTCCGCTTCATCGACACCGTCATCGAGGAGCTGGCCAACGAGGTAGACGAGGAAACCCTGTTCGTGGTGAAGTCGACGGTGCCGCCCGGCACCACCTCGAGCCTCCGCAAGCGGCTCGCCGATCTGGGCAGCCCGGGCCGGGTCATCTCTCACCCCGAGTTCCTGCGGGAGGGCCGGGCCGTGGACGACTTCCTCGAGCCCGACCGTCTCGTGATCGGCGCCTTCGACGACGCCGACGCCGATGCGGTCGCCGATCTCTATCGCAGCCTCGACACCACTTTGGTGAAGACCGACCCGACGTCGGCGGAGATGATCAAGTACGCCTCGAACTCCTATCTCGCCGCCCGGCTCACCTTCGTCAACACCCTGGCCAACGTGTGTGAGGCTGTCGGGGCCGATGTGATCGACGTCATCACCGGGATGGGCCTCGATCACCGCATCGGACACCACTTCCTCCAGCCCGGGCCGGGATATGGAGGCTCGTGCTTCCCCAAGGACACCATCGCCCTCATCGGAGTGGCCGAGGACGCCGGGTACGACTTCGAGTTGCTTCGCTCCGTGATCAGGGCCGACGACGAGCAGCGGCGCCGGGTCGCTGAGAAGGTGCGTCAGGCGGCCGGTGGCGGTCTGCGGGGGCGGCGTGTCGCCATGTGGGGGATCGCCTTCAAGGCCGGAACCGACGACGTGAGGGAGTCACCCGCTCTTCGCATCGCTGCCCTGCTCCAGGAGGACGGCGCCGAGGTTGTGGCCTACGACCCCGAGGCGAGCAGTGACTTGGTTCGCAGCGCCCCCGACCCGATCTCCGCCGCCCAGGACGCCCATGTCCTGTTGGTCACCACCGAGTGGCCCGAGTTCTCCGCGGTGGACATGAACGAGGTGGCCAAGGCGATGAAGGGTCACCGGGTGGTCGACGCCCGCAACGTCCTCGACCCCGCCGCGGTCCGTGCTGCCGGCCTCGACTACTGGGGATTGGGCCGCCCGGGAGTGTGACTCTCCCCTTCTGTGTCGATTTACCCGGCTCTAGCCCGGGTAAATCGACACAGAAACGTTTAGCGGAACAGGTCCTCGTCGGGGGGTCGGATCAGGTCGCGGGCTCGCCCCTCGCCTCGAGGGCCTTCGTAGCCGCGGATCAGGGCGGCGGGGATACCCGAAGCCTTGCCCATGACCAGATCGGCGGTGGCGGCCAGCTCGTCGGCGACCGCGATCTCGGTGACCTCGAGCTCCCGCCCCGACCAGTCCGTGGTTCCCACCAGGTCGTGTATCGCCTCGATGCCGGAAAGCCCGATGGCCACATCGGTGAGGCCTTGTCGCCAGGCCCGTCCGAAGGTGTCCGAGATGATCACCCCCAGCTCGCACCCGAAATGCCGCTGCAGCCGCATTCGGAGGCGATGAGCCGAGCGGTCGGGGTCCTCGGGAAGAAGGACGACCGTGCCCGGATCGGTGTTGGAGCGGTCGACGCCGGCGTTGGCGCAGATAAAGCCGTGTCTGGTCTCGGCGATGATCAGATTGCCCCGCCGTCTCACGATGGAGACCGCCTCCTCCTCGACGAGCCTCCGCTTGAACTCCTCCTCGTCGCCCTCGATTCGGCGCACCGACCCCTCCGACTTGGACACGATCTTGTGAGTCACCACTAGCACGTCGCCCGAGCGTGGCTGGAGAGGCTCCAGAGCCATTGCCAAGAGCGAGGCCAGGTCGTCGCCGGGGGCGACCTGGCCCATCCCGGCCACGGGGTAGACCTCGAGGCTCACCAGTCGACGATCTCCGCAGCCAGCCGGCGGGCCCGCTCCGGCTCGCGGACAAGGGTCGGTGTCGACAGCACCTCGATTCCGTCGAGCTCTTCCACATCGTCACCCGCGTCGATCACCAAGCGGGACAGGAGCCCGTCGTAGGCCGCGACGACGCCCCGGTTGCCCGGGGGGAGGCCCAGCGAGACCATGACCCGGTCGGCCGGCCCCTTGACGGCGCGGCCGCCGATCAGCGGACTCACCGCCACCACCCGCGGATGGTCGGCGACGGCTTCCCTCACCCCCGGGACGGCGAGGATCGGCCAGATGGACAGAGGGGGGTTGGAGGGCCCGATCACCACGATGTCGCTCATGGACACGGCGTCGACGACACCCGGTGCGGGCTTGGCGTCCTCGCTGCCCTCGAATCGGAGTGAGACCACGGTGTCGCGCGCCTGTCTCCCCACGAAATAGTCCTGGAAGGAGATCCACTCACCGTCGGCGGTCCCCACCACGGTTCGCAACCGGTCGTCGGTGACCGGCAGCACACGCGCCCCGATGCCGAAGGCGTCGCAGACCTCGGCGGTCACGGTGGACAGGGGGAAACCCTCGCCGAGACGGGCGGTGCGAAAGACGTGCAGGGCCAGGTCGAGATCCCCGAGACGGAATGAGTTGTCCATGTCGAACCTGGCCAGCTCGTCGTTGAAACGGAAGGTGTCGCCCTCCCGGCCCCACCCCTCGGGGCCCTCCATCCCAGCCAGGGTGTAGATCATGGTGTCGAGGTCGGGGGAGACGGCCAGACCATGGATCTCCTCGTCGTCCCCTACGTTGACCACGAAGGTCAGCTCCAACCCGTCGAGCATGGCCAGTCCGCGCCCCAGCCGGGCCCCGCCGACACCTCCTGAAAGCTCAACGACCCTCATCACACCGCCCGAATATTGATCTGTATCCCGTGCGGGTTCACAATGGCACACCGCATGACAGATGCATCCGCTCCGGTGTCGCCGGAGACAACATCGGAAGTGCCGCCGTCTGACGCGCCGTGGGTGAAGGTGATTCTCGTCGCGGTGGAGGGGGCGGACCAAGCCGCCGCCCTGGCTGCTGTGAGGCGTCAGGTGTATGACCCGGCTCCAGCGGTCGTGGTGATTGCCCCCGGCGACGACGGTCTCCCCGAGGGAACGGTCACCGCGCCGACCCTGGAGGTGGCCATCGACGACACCGGTCCGGCCTTCGAGTACCTCTGGCTGCTCCACGCCGACGCCAGGCCGCGCCCCGACGCTCTGGGCGCCCTGGTGTCCGAGTTGGAACGGAACGAAGCAGCCCTTGGCGGCTCCAAGCTCTTGAGGGCGGGCACTTCCGACGAGCTGGAGTCGATCGGCAGTTCCACCGATGTCTTCGGCGAGCCTTACACCGGGATCGACGAAGGCGAGATAGACCTCCAGCAGTACGACGTGGTTCGAGAGGTGGCCTTCGTCCCGTCCGCCTCGATGCTGGTGAGGAGAGACCTGGCCCAAGGTCTTCACGGTCTCGACCCTGCCCTGCCCCCGGTGGCCGCCGGTCTCGACTTCTCGCAGCGGGCGAGACTGGCTGGGGGAGCTGTGATCTCGGTGCCCTCGTCGGAGGTCTACCACCAGGGTCGATGTGACGAGCATCTGGGGAACTGGCGGGAGCAGGCGGGCCGGCTCCGGGCGATGATGATCGCCTATCGCCCGCTCACCCTCGCCTGGGTCCTCCCCTTCGACTTTCTGGTATCGCTCGTCGATTCCGTGGCCAATCTGCTTCTCCTTCGCTGGCGGCCATTAGTGCGTCATCTCCTCTCCTGGGGCTGGAACCTCGCGCGCCTCCCCTCGACCGTCGTCCAGCGCCGGAGGTTCCGCCCGGTGCGCGCCACTGGGGACGAGGAGTTGTTCCGTTTCCAGGCGTCAGGGTCGATCCGGCTTCGGGAGATCGGAGAGGAGCTCAGCGGCAGGATGCTCTCCCTGCTCGACGAGGAGGGAGCGATCGCCACCCGCACCCGCCGAGCTCTGAGCTCACCCGGGATGTGGGGTGGCCTCTTCGCCTTGCTGGCCATTCTGATTTCGGCGCGCTCGATGCTCCTCAATGGTGTCCCCAATACCGGCTTCAGCTTTCCGTTCGAGCCTCCGAGCATCGCCTTCCAGCGGTGGCTGGGAGGTTGGAACGATGCTGGTCTCGGCTCGCCGGCGCCGGTCCACCCCTCGGTGGCCATCACCGCACTCGTCTCCTTCCTCTGGTTCGGGGCCGAGGGCGCCGCGCGGTTCCTGGCCACCATCGGGGCCGGTGTCCTCGCCGTGTTCGGGATGGGGCTCCTCGCTTCACGGCTCGGGTTACGCGGGCCGGGGCGGTTCCTCGCCGGTCTGGTCCTGGTGGCCGGTCCGGGGACGGCGGCGCTGGCCGGCGCCGGCGCCTGGCACGCTCTCGCTGGAGCGGCGCTCCTCCCCTGGGCGGTGCGGACCGTCTTCCCCCACCCCGATGAGCCCATCCCGGGAAGGCTGCTCTGGTATGGGGGGGCGCTGCTCTGGGGGACGGCGCTGGCGGCTCTGACCCCGGTACTCGCTCTGGCACCGTTGCTCTTCGTCGTCGTCTGGGGTATCTGGGCGGGACGGCGAGGCGGGGTGGTCGCGGCCCTGGCCGTCGGTCTCGGCGTGGTCATCGCCGTTCCCTTCGTCGTCTCCGACCCCGGCTGGCTGCTCGACTCTGCTCGCCGGCTCGGTCTTCGGATAGACGAGGTGTGGCCGGTGTTGGTGGCGTTGGCCGCGCTGCCCCTGCTCTTCGTAGCCAACGACCGGGCGCAACGGGTGGGCATCGTGGGGGGAGTCCTCGCCCTCGCCGCCCTCGCTGCGGTCCGAGCACCTTTCGGAGGCCCGGGTGTCGAGGAGGCGCTGCTCATCACCGCATCCTTCGGCGCGGCCCTGGTCGTCGCGGGGGGTCTGAACTCGGTCTCGCTACGCCTGCAGAGGGTGATGGCCAATGTCGCCGGTACCGCCCTGCTGGTGCTCTCCGTGCTCACCCTGGGAAACGGGAGGCTCGGTCTCCCACCGGGCGATCTCAACGACTCCATATCGTTCGCCTCGGCCGCAGTGGAGGAGAGGCCGGCCGCCCGTGTCCTGGTCGTCTCGGAGCAGCCGGAGCTGGTTCCGGGCGCCGATCGGGCCGGTCCCGGGTTCTGGTACCGGTTGGTGGACGGTTCGGGGATGACTCACGACGAGGTGTGGTTGCCTCCCGGCGAGCCGGGCGACGCCAGCCTCGCCGCCGCCCTGGGAAACATTGCTTCCGGGGGAGAGCTCCGGTCGGGGGCCCTGCTCGCCCCGTTCGCGGTGGAGTGGGTGGTGT